>SYJV01000078.1 GCA_005798335.1 Planctomycetaceae bacterium
ATCCCATAAATATCGAGCAACCAACGTGCGACTTTCCCTTGTTCACTCCAGCTCAATTACTTCCATCGCTTGGCTGAGGGTCTGGATTTGGACTTGCGTAAATTGCCCGTAAGCGACAGTGACGGTAATTGCCATGGAATGTTTGGGTTGCTGCAAGCCTTCGAAGGTGACTTGTGAATTTCGCACGTCGATTGAGCAAAGTGTTGGCGACCGGAAGAGTTTTTTCAGTCCTTCATTCGTAATCGAAGTCTTGCCAATCTGAACCTCGTTCAAGTTCACGATGTTAGCAACAAACTCAGCCGTTTCATCCGTTAGGCCGGAACCCTCGCTTTCGAAGAACTTGATCGGAACTGACGCATTCCGCTCGCGGTAGAGAGTCATATTTCTGCCCTCGAGTCTGGCGTTGGCGTACTATCGTTTATCTAACTTCCCCAATGCGGCAGTTGGCAAGTTGTTTTCGATAAACGTGCGGTCGAATAAGTGGACGATCTCTCCCATCGGTTGGTCGGACGGATTTTCGGTGCTGACTAACAAGTCGAGCCTGCCGTCGCCGTTCCAATCGGCTGCATCGACGGAACCCGCGTGTCGGAAAACGCTCAGGTCTTCGCCACCGGCCTGCATTCGTCCGTGGGCCCGAAAGGCTGGCTGGGTAGTCGAGCCGACGTTTTCATAATAGTAGACGTTCCACAAACTGCCATTGATCAGGTCGAGATCACCGTCGCTGTCCCAGTCGACAAGCAAACTGTGATTGTCCCCGTTGTTGTTCTGGCCGCCATACCAACCCTTGACTGGCTGGCCATCTTCCAGCAACAGAGGCCAACGAGAGTCCATTTCCAGCACGTTCGCAATGAGTTGTTTGGCCGACGTTTCATAGGCATAGAAACGGTTGTCTTGGTCCGAAGTAACAACCATCTCCATTGAACCATCGCCGTCGATGTCCCCCACGGAAACTTTGGATCGCCACGAGAACTCATGGGCGTTGCCCTGGTAACGCACTTCGCGGCCGTTTGCCAAGACGGGATTGGTACGAGTACCCACGTTTTGAAAATATGTTGTCTGCCAACGCTGGCTGGTAACAAACAAATCTAGATCGCCATCTCGATCAAAATCGACGACCGTGGGATTCAGCCAACTATGCAGCGCCTCTCCCATTCCCTGCGGTCCACGGTCGCTGGGTGGATCGGCTTGAAGATCAAGCCAATTGGGCAAATAGATATCCTTGCCTCCCGCGACCAGATTGACGCCGGTTTCAAACACCGGATGCAAGTTAGAATCCAGATTGAAGAATACTTGCACATGACTTTTCAGGCCGCGCACGATATCCAGCTTGCCATCACCATTCCAATCGGCGCTCGTCGCCCAGTGCCCCAACATTTCAGGCGCAATTTGTTGAGCCTGCCCACGGGAGACTAATCGCGGATAGCTCCACATGTGCGGGACACGCGTGCCAGTGTCAGTCTTGGCGCGCACGGGTTTCTCGGCTGTACCGCCAGTCAACCGGTTTGTGTTTTCAAAGAACTCGCCGCCAGCAATCAAATCCATGGTTCCATCGTCATTCCAATCGATGATTTGTGGTGAATCGTCGATGCGCAAGATGGGAATTGGCATCATAAACACCGGCTGAGCGCGAGTACCGACGTTTTCAGCGAACATCAATCGGCCTCCTTCGAGCGGCCGATTGGTAACATCTTGAAACAGCAAATCGTTATCGCGATCTCCGTCCCAATCAACATAGGCGACGCCGCCAGTCGCGTAGGTAGCTGCGCTGAGTGGCAGGCCACGCTCTTCCGTAATCACGCGCGGTGGTGCAAATTTTGGCGGCGCATGTCGGTCGGAGGAAGTGTCCTCCAGCAGTTCAAAAATCATCAGCGGAGCACCGTATGGAATGACTGCTTTACTGGCGTCGACGGTCGCCAAAATATTGGTATTGGCCCACGCGACTATTAGATCCTTGCCCCCGTCGCCATGCCAATCGACTGGACTGATGGCGCGAATATAGAAGCTCGGCTTGCGGGCTACTCCAGGTGCGGAACTGCGAAATTCAGACACAGCCTCAAGCGAGGCTAAGACACGCGGCTGCTTAAGTGTGTACAGGCGATTACGATCGCGCGAGCCCGTGTTTTCCCACAGCAGCAGTTTCTTGCTACTGTCAACGCCAATAAAGTCGATGTGGCCATCCTCGTTCCAGTCACTGGGGAACATGTTCTGCGGCAAGAGATCCGTTTGAAGATACTCACCATCCTCGGCCAGCAATCGATAACGAGGCGCAAACAGTGGCTGCCGGGCCGAACCGATGTTCTTCAGAAAGTAAACGCCATTGCCCATGTTTTTTTCCAGCCGCGAACCGTACACGTATCGACGATAGGCCCAGCCGATAAGGTCGCGCTGTCCGTCGCCATCCCAATCGATGTGCCAATATTGACTGTGAAGCGGGTGCACTGGTGCTGGACCTGGTTGACCATGGTTGTAATGAACGCTGTCACCGATCCCGATTAGGCCAACATACTTCGGCGGCAACTGTGCGCCGTTTGCCAACGAATCGAAGTAAATATGAAACTGCGTATCTTGTTCATCGCGCATGCGCCACCAAACGCGCCCTCGATCGGTGTTAGGAAAATCTCCGGTGAGCTGATACGGTATTTCTAACTCAAGATCTTTTGCACCCGCCTGAACAAGCCTCTTATTGATGGCATCCGTGCGCACAACGCGCACCGAATTCCGATCCAGCAAACCAGGAATCTTGGTCTCCTTGAACAGCTTGCCAAAGTCGATCTCGACGCCGACCGGGCACTGCGAACGCTTGGTTGCTCCTGGATCAACTGTGACGGCGATTCGAAAGTGACTCGCTGGAATGGCCCACTCTGGTTCGTTGGCCCAGCCTGCTGAAACCACAACGATCAGGCTCAACCAACCGCTCAACCACAACCGACCAAGACTTGGAAGGGTATTCATGATGCCTCACTTCGGACCAAAGTACTAGCATGGCGCTGCGCCACGGAATTTGGATGTAATGTAGCATCTGATACAATTCGCCACTACTTTCGATTAGTTTGTTTCTTTAGTGGACAATCATCATGGCTGAACTGACTACTGGACCGAATCGACAAAACGCGATCTATGCCGCTGGGGCGGCGGGGATGAAGCCTAGTCACCCGGTGAGTATCGAGCAACTACAACGCAAGGCCAAAGAAGTGCTTCCCGCGGATGCATACGACTATATTGCCGGCAGTGCTGGATCCGAGGACTCTTATCGCGAGAATATGGATGCATTCAAACGCTGGCGCATCGTACCTCGATTTCTGCGCGACGTTTCCGAGCGAGATCTAAGTGTGCGGGTACTCGGCCAGCAGTTTCCCGTCCCGTTTATGTTCGCGCCCATCGGCGTGCAGTCAATATTGCACCCAGAAGCCGAACGAGCCGTGGCTCGAGCCGCACATGCATTACAGATTCCTTTTGTGGTCAGCACCTTGTCATCGACACCCATGGAAGAAATCGCTCACATCATGGCGGAGACGCCGCATTGGTTTCAACTCTATTGGCCCAAGAACCGAGAACTAACCGCCAGTTTGCTCGCGCGCGCCGAGAAATGCGGCTACAGCGCGCTGGTCGTAACCTTGGATACTTTCTATTTGAGCTGGCGGGAACGCGATCTGACGAATGCCTACTTGCCTTTTCTTACTGGACATGGATTGGCCAATTACATCCACGATCCCGTCTTTCGCAGCGCTATCGGTGTCGATCCACAATCGCATCCGGAAGAGGTAATCAAGTACTTCGGCCAAATATTCTCCAATGCTTCATTGACTTGGAAAGACCTTGAGTTCCTCAAGCAGCATACGCGGTTGCCTATTGTCTTGAAGGGGATATTGCACCCCGATGACGCTCGGAAAGCTGTCGAGCACGGTATCGATGGAGTGATTGTCTCCAACCATGGCGGACGGCAGCTCGATGGCGCCATTGCGGCACTGGATGCACTGCCGCGCGTCGCCGACGCGGTGGGCACGCAAGCGACGGTGATGTTCGACAGCGGTATTCGCCGAGGTGCCGACATCGTCAAGGCGCTGGCTTTGGGCGCGCAATGTGTCTTGGTAGGCAGGCCCTATGGATTTGGACTAGCAGTGAACGGCGAACAAGGAGTACGCGACGTCGCCCACAACTTGTACGCCGATTTGGATCTTACCCTGGCTTTGGCCGGCTACAAATCGTGCGGGGAATTAGATCGCAATGCACTACTATTCGTCGATTGAATTCAATCCCAGTTGGTCAGCAGGTAGATCTAGCAAATTATCGTTGACGGGTTTTGATTGACCAGCAGATTCAGTTTCAGGTGGCTTGTCAGTAGGCCGACGACTGGTCGTGCGTACCATTAGATTTCTCTGGCGAACATCAGTGACTTCCACGAATTGGGCAGCTTCGATGATCTCGCCTTGTGTCGAGGCATTGAAGTTGCGATGGTTGATGCGCACATGGCCCGTGGGCATGAGAGAGCTTTGAGTTACTCCGATGGCGCCGATCAGTTCCCGAAGAGGATCGTTGCTGGAACTTGTGTCGTCGCCATGTTTCTCGGATGGAGGTTTGAGGACAATGCGTCTACCGATGGGAGTATGTTCCCAGACTCTCAACGCGACGATTAACACGACTGGTATGGCGCTGATCGCGACAGTGAGCATGACCATGCCTTCGGTCGCGCCGCTACGGAAGCCAAACAGAACGCTGGCAATCGCAGCCGCCAAACTCAGGACCATTAACATCCCGCCACTGGGTACGAGTATGTCCAGTAACGCCAACCCCACCGCGAGCAAAAACAAGATGATGGCAATGAACAATGGACTCATGGAAACTTGCTCACATACAAACTAGCTGGAACGATTCAATGACAACCAACACACCAAACTAATGATCGCGGTACCGATCAGATTCAGCACAAAACCATGCCGCATCATCTGCCGCGTCGAGACATATCCGGTTCCATAGACGATGGCATTGGGTGCTGTCCCCACCGGCAACATGAATGACCAGTTGAGGCCAAACGTTGCTGGAAAGAGCAACAACAGAGGATCAATTTTTGCGGCTTGGGAGACTCCAATGATGATCGGCAACAGCACGCTCGCAACGGCAGTATTGCTGGTAATCTCCGTGACAAAGGTGCTAATCAGACAGACACCGACCACCAATACAAGCGCGGGCAAAACTCCAACGTGCGCGAACACTCCAGCCAGTTGATCATCTAACTTGGAAGATTCGAACGCGGCACCGATGGCCAGGCCACCACCGATCATGATAAACACTCCCCACGGAATGCTCTCGGCTGCCTTCCAGTCCAGCAATCGCGAGCCATCCTTGGCTCCACTAGGACAGATGAACATAACCACGGCGGCTAGTAGCGCCACGCTGCTATCACCCACGTGGTTTGCAACGCCGAGTAAATTCCCCCAGCCACCAAATGGTTCTGTGCGAGTTAACCAAGCGAGCGCGGTGATCGCAAACACGGCCAGCGTCCGCCGTTGATGCGTGGTCCAAGGTTCACGGGGCGGCAATTGCCAAGTAGATTCGCCATGCACGCCTCTTATCAGCAACAGCCAAACTGCAGGCAGCATGAGTAACATGATCGGCACGCCCACGCGCATCCACTCAGCGAAACCAATGGTATGTCCTCCAGAGTCGACGTACAACTTGATCATGATCAGATTGGGTGGTGTGCCAATCGGAGTTGCGGTGCCTCCCACCGATGCACCGTAGGCGATCGCCAGCAATAATGGAGCGGCGAACTTTTTATCGGGGCTCGCATTGATCAGGGCCATGGCGACTGGCAATAACAGGACAGCGGTCGCGGTATTCGATAGCCACATACTCAGCAGTGCTGACGTGACTAAGAAACTCAGGACGAGCCTCCGAGCTTCCGCACCGCCGAGCAGTCGAACCATCAGCATCGCGACTTGACGATGTGCATCCGACTTTTCTAAGCCAGTGGCCACTATCGAGCCTGCGAGCATCAACAATATCAACGTATCACCGTAAGCGGCTGCGGCATGCTGGTGTGAAATGACTCCTGCAAACGGCAGCACCGCAAAAGGCACCAGCGCAGTTGCGGGCAAGGGAATTGCTTCGGTTGTCCACCATACTGCACACAATACGGTAACTGCTGCGGTCCAAGTAGCGGCGGACGAACAACCCTGCGATGTCATGACGCACCACAGCAAGGCTGCGAGCAACAATCCGAGTGCGATGAACGAGTTCTTAGCGAGCATCTTCATTGATGCTATTCGTAGGGAATTTCGTCATTGAAAATTTGCGTACGCTTCATGATTCGCCGTTCGGTGGCGGGGAACGGCTCGCGGCGATGCATAGTGGCGCGATTATCCCACACCAACAAATCTCCCACGCGCCAGTGATGCCGGTAAGCAAACCGAGGTTGGTGGATCACTTCGTTGAGTTCTTTGAGAATCGCGTCACTCTCTTCTTGGCTGACTCCCAGGATATTCTTGGTGAGGTGTGGTCCCACAAAGAGACTCGGTTTGTTAGTTTGCGGATGCCGCCGCACAACCGGCTGATCCACCAGTTCTTGCGGGTTCTGACTTTCTACATAGTGACGATGTACTGCACGCTTCCCTTTCAGGCGAGTTTTCATCTCGTCGCTCAGCGACTCATAAATTGCATAACAGTTGACCCACTCCGTCTGCCCTCCGGTGCTGGGAATTTCGACCGCGTACAATGTCGAAATCGTGCCAGGTTTCCGCATATAGGAAAGATCTGAATGATAACTAATTTCGTCGTTGCCCAGCGCACCGATAGGTTCGCCGTTCTCTTTAACGTTCGAGATAACAAAAATCTCCTTGATTGGCCGATCTCGCTGCTCGCGCACATGTTCGATCGGGATTCCGAAATGGCGCGTAAACTCGACCTGTTGCTGCTCAGATATCTGCTGGTCGCGAAAAAAGATCACCATATAGTCCAACAGCGCCTGGCGAATTTGTGCTACGTCTGCCTCACTAATCGGAGATCGCAAGTCGACACCCTGTATCTCGGCTCCCAAGGCATAGCCAGTAGGGACAATGATGATGGACGATTGAACGGCAGTGGTCATGGAGTAACTTTCTAGCGAGGAAAAATACTTTGGCTGCTATGTTGGATCAACTCTTGAACACTCTCTATCGAGTTGTGAAAAATGAGGTCTTACATGCATGCGAGCACAATGCGTCGTTCAAGCAATATTCTCGGGACAGGATTCTTAACGAACAGTTTTTTGAGCTTTAGTCTTCTTGGTTTTCTTGTTAGGTATCCCCGGCTGGGGATTCGATGGTGTTGGAGTTGACATGTGCGGCAAATCACGCGCAAGTCGACTCTTAATCGAAGCGTGTTGAGGAGCGTTCGCAAGGTTGTGCCATTCGTGTGGATCTGCTTGCTGGTCGTACAGCTCCTCGGCACCGTCGGAATAGCGAATGTAACGCCAACGGGGACTTGTGACTGAGTAATTGTCGCGATCGAATGTGGTGATGACCCGACGGTCGGATTTTAGATCCGGATTCTTGATCAACGGTACTAGTGATTCGCCCGACAATCGTCCCGGCGATGGCAGTCGGCACATTTCGACCAGCGTTGGATAGATGTCCACCAAGCTCACCGGAACATGGCAGACCGATCCGCGACGAACTTCTGAGTTGCTGCGTGGTGGCACGATGATCAAAGGCACATGGGTAGAGCGTTGCCAACCCGTCCACTTGCCCCAATGTTGCTTTTCTCCCAAATGCCAACCATGATCGCTTAAAAAAATGACGGTCGTATTAGCCGCGTTGGGACCTGCTTCCAATGATTTTAAGATCGAGCCGATTTGGGCATCGACGTAGGTCACACATGCCAGATATGCTTTCACGGCAGCCCGCCACTGATTATTTTGCACGACCGTTTGGTGAGCACCCGCCGACACGGCCTCCAGCGCCCACTTGCGTCCTGTTGCACTCAAATCGTCCAGATCGTCGCTGCGCACCACCGGCAATTGGATCTCAACATTATCGTACATGTCAAAATAGCGTTTGGGCGCGAACAGCGGGATATGCGGGCGGTAGAATCCCACCGCAACAAGAAATGGTCGTTCGTGGCTCCGACTCAAGTGCGTTGCCGACCATTGAGCTACCTTTGAATCTCCCATCGCCTGGTCGTCGATATCGAGCGGACCCCAGTCAAATGATTCGCCCGCATCGCTATCTGGAGCGCGATCACTGGGTAATCGATTGAGTGGTAGAACAATTGGCGAACCATTCAGTTCTGTTGCGTGCTTCGGGTTTGCAGAACTCTTGCTGGGTTGTTCGTCGAGAGTGTAGACGACTTGCTCTGGTGAGAATGGGCTCCAACGCTGCTCGGGATAGAATTCTTCGCTGTACAGTCCCTTATTCTTTTGGTGCAGTAACTTGCCCGCTCCGAACGTTGCGTAGCCCTGGCGACGAAAATGCTCGGGGATCAATATCAAATCTGGTCGGTCCTTACGAATATCTCGTTCGTCATTAGCGTAGACTCCATTTTCATAAGGATACTGGCCGCTGAAAATCGCGGCTCGAGAAGGGTTGCACAACGGCGCCGCACAATGAGCGTTTGCAAACAACACTCCCTGCTTCGCCAGTCGATCGATGTTCGGCGTTTGGACTTGAGGATGGCCACCCAAGCAGCCCACGAAATCGTTCAGGTCATCCACCACTATCAACAGCACGTTGGACTGATCGCCCGCGATCGACCGATCGGAGGCGGTCAATACCAATGCGAAAATGCAAACCCAATGCACAATGCCACACAAACGCCATTGGTGGCTACAAAGTCGCTGGCCACAGAGTTGAATGGATAAAATCACGTTGGCATCCCACTGTTCCAAGAGCTCATTGCACGAGCAAACATTTCGTGCACTGGGAGGCCATTATAATGCATCTAGAAGAGTAGGGCTGACAGGAATTGAACCTGCACTCCTTTCGGAACTAGATCCTAAGTCTAGCGCGTCTGCCAGTTTCGCCACAGCCCCAGGAGAGTAGAGCAATTGTCCTCAATTGCTCTGAAGGCGTTATCCTCAAATTCCAGAAACGATTGGGGACAATCGTTTTACACTCACGCTGCTGCAGTGGGTACAACCCAGACTTTGAGGTCACATTCAATTTCTACGTGCAAATGGATCTTAACGGTATACAGCCCCAATTCCTTCAGCGGGCCTTGAAGGCGTACATGTTCGGGCGCCAACGTTATGTCGTTGGATTTGAGCGCTGCAATGATTTCCGTTGCTCCCACGCTGCCGTACAGGTGCCCTTCGTCGTTGGCATTGGCTTCGATGGTAATCGACTGCTGAGCAATCTTATCGGCCAGCGCGCGTAGGCCGCTCAATCGCTGCCGTTCGATTTCATGAAGTCGCGACTTGTGCTTGTCGACCATGCGTTTGTGATGGTTCGTGGCAACGATCGCCAACCCCTGCGGCAACAGGTAGTTATTCGCGAATCCTGGTTTTACTTCGACTACTTCGCCTTGCTTGCCAACGTGGTCAACGTTTTGGATCAGCAACAGTTCGACGCCGCCATGCTTGCCCTTGGGAAGCCGTTTGAATGTGCTCAGTTTACGCTTAACGTTGGTAACTGCCATGATCTAAATACCTATTCGAAATGATTAGAAATTATTTTGCGGATGTCGTTTGTCACATCGAAGTGAAATTCAAACTATTAAAATGGAATCTCATCCTCGGTGAAGCTGCCCGATGGCTGTGGTGCATCGTGACTTGAACCGACACGTGTATCAGCGAATTCACCAGTATCGCTTTGCGGCGGATTACTTCTCGGTCCGCCTTCGCCACGTGCGCTGAGCAACTGCATGCGCTCGACAACTACTTTCAGTTTGGACTTCTTTTGTCCATCAGTTTCCCAAGTATCCAGTTTCAGTCGCCCTTCGACGAAAACGGGCGAGCCCTTGCTGAGATATTCCGCAGCGACTTCGGCGGTTCTACCCCAAAACGTTACATCCACAAAAGTTGTCTCGTCGACCCACTCTCCGGCTTGATTCTTGCGGCGATCATTGACCGCCAAACCGACTTCGGTAACCGGCGTACCTCCTGGTGTATAACGCAATTGGATATCGCGGGTTAAATTGCCCATGAGAATCACACGATTGTAACTTGCCATGCGACATCTCCCTAATCAACAGCGCGCTTTACGAGATACTCTATGCCAGACTGGACGGTACGAACATCAAACATCTTCGTCGGAGTCAAATTCTTCTAGTTCGTCATCGATCGCTCCCACGGCAACCGGAACTGCTTCGATTTCTCTCGCCGGAGCATGGGGGATTTTGCCCAACGCATGTGCCACTAAGGCATCGACCAAACGCGGATCGATGCGTGTGACCAGGTAACGCAGAATGTTCTCGTTCAGCTTGCAATCGCGTTCGAACTCTCTCAACTGCAACGAGTCCATCTTGAAATACGTGATCCAATACGTTCCTTTGGACTGCCCTTTGATCGGATAGGCCAATCGCCGTTCTTCCCACAATCGGCTCGCAAGGATTTCGCCGCCGAATTTGGAAATTGCGTTCTGAATTGACGCCGCGACTCCACCAGGATCGCGGTTATATCGGTTGCTATCAAAAAGAAAAAAGCAATCGTAATTATGCGTAGCCAAATTCCAATCTCCTGCCTATTGCCTGCATGTTCATCGCAGCGAAATTGCCGCTTAATTAATTTGGTTCATAGAGTAATCAATACCGTGTTCACACCACATGAGCACCGCATCGGCGGCTTGCTTCACGGACTGCTCGGCCACCGGTCGCTGATCTTCGCGAAACCGGCTGAGCACATAATCCGCAACCTCCCATTGAGGCGGTGGCGGTTCTATACCAATTCTCAGTCGCGCGATCGCTTGAGTTCCCAGCGACCGCAAAATGTCGTCCAGCCCTTTTTGGCCTCCAGACGAACCTTTTTGTCTCATGCGCAATTTGCCCAGCCCAAGGCTAAAGTCATCGCACACGACCAGCAAATCTTGTTGGACTGCGATGCTAAAAAAATTAGCCATCGCCGCCACACAGCGACCGCTGGAATTCATATATGTCAGGGGCCATACCAAAAAAATATTGGTATCTCTGTACGTAACTTTGCAGTATTGCCCCTCAAACTTCGCTCGCGGAAAATCGCCGCCGAGCTGCCCTCTTAGTTTTTCGAGTACCTCAAATCCAATGTTGTGTCGCGTGCCAACGTATTTGGCGCCAGGATTGCCTAACCCAACCACCATTTTCAACCCTGCGGTCGCGTCACTCACGCTGAAAACCTCGCCGCGGGGACTATCATTCGATTACTTGTCGTCGTCAGCAGCAGCCTTCTCTTTGCGAATCAATTCTGGCTCGGACGCACCCGAAGCAGCAGCCAATTCCTCCTCAGACATCGGTTGAACCACCTGCACGACCACCTGAGCCCCCGGAGTTACCATCGACGCACCCTCTGGCAACTTAACTTCGTTTGCGTGAAAACTTTGCCCCAGATTCAACGACGCCACGGACACGATGATGTGATCGGGTATCGAACCGGCCGGACACATAATCGTCAACTCGTGGGTAATAAACTTCAATTGCCCACCCTGGGACAAACCAGGCGATTCGCCCTGCAACTCTACCGGTAAAGTAATTTCTACCAGCTCGGACTGAGAGACTCTCGCAAAGTCCACATGCAATATTTCAATGCCAAAGGAGTCCCACTGAACTTCGCGCAGCAGCGCCGTATCCTGCACTTCCCCAGTCAATGACAGCATTTTCGAGCCATGGCGGATAATCTTGCTGATCGCGTCTTTGGTGACGCTCAAGTTGATATTTGCCTCGCCGTGACCGTACAAGACCGCCGGAACTCGACCGCTCCACCTCAGCCGCTTTACCGGATTGCTACCG
>SYJV01000079.1 GCA_005798335.1 Planctomycetaceae bacterium
GGGTCGGTGCCGCTCCATACTTGATGTTCATTGCGGATGCTAACGGAGACGATATTCCGGACAGTGCTCCAAAGATCCTGCTCGATGGCTGGGGCTATCAAGACACTCATGAAACGCTGAATTCGTTTATTTGGGGACCCGATGGCTGGCTGTACGGATGCCACGGCGTTTTTACCCATTCGGTTGTCGGCAAACCCGGCGACTCCGATGACCAGCGCGTGAAGATCAATGCAGGAATTTGGCGCTACCATCCAACACAAAAACGGTTCGAAGTTTTTGCGCATGGCACCAGCAACCCTTGGGGCGTCGATTTCAACGATCGCGGACAGTGTTTCTTGACGGCTTGCGTGATACCTCATCTTTACCACATCATCCAAAGTGGCCGATATCAACGGCAAGCTGGGAAGCACTTCAATCCGTTTACGTACGATGACATCAAGACGATCGCTAAACACCGGCACTGGATCGGCGATAGGCCTCATTCCGGCAACAATCGCAGCGATGAAGCTGGCGGTGGTCACGCCCATGCGGGGGCAATGTTTTACTTAGGTGGCGATTGGCCGGAAAAATACCGAGACCAACTGTTCATGAACAATATCCACGGCGCGCGGATCAACCAAGATCAAATTACTCCAAACGGCAGCGGCTACGTTGGTGATCGAGCTTCCGATTTCCTGCTGGCCAACGACCGCAGCAGCCAGATTCTCTACTTGCGCAGCGGGCCTGATGGCCAACTCTACATGATCGACTGGTACGACTTGCAGCAATGCCACTTGAAAGATGCCACAAAGCACGATCGATCCAACGGACGCATCTTTCGTGTCAGCTACAACCAGGCGCAGTCAGTCACAGTCGATTTGGGACGCGCCACCAATGCTCAACTAGTCGAATTTCAATCCAGCGCCAATGACTGGTATGTTCGTACTGCCAGGCGATTACTACAACAGCGAGCTGCTCAAGGCCAAATTGACGCTGGAACAAAGGAGAGCTTGATTGAACTGGCTGCAAAAGCGAAAGACTCGCGCCAGCGGTTGCGAGGATTATGGGCGCTTTCTTGTGTGGGAGGCATCGACGAATCGATCATTCTGCGAGCACTGGCTGATACTGACCCCTATGTTCGAAGCTGGGCAATTCAGCTTGCTTGCCAAGATGCCGCGCCCAGTGACAGAGTGCAGTCACAATTTGCGCGTTTAGCTGCCGACGATCCGTCACCAGTCGTACGCTTGTATTTGGCCAGTGCTTGCCAGCGGTTGCCGCTGGCAACCAGCCTGCCGCTTGTTACCCGTTTGTTAGCGCACCGAAGCGACAGCCAAGATCACAATCTGCCATTGATGATTTGGTACGCTGCGGAGCCTCTCGTGGGAGAAGATCCAGCTCGCGCGGCGATGCTGCTTGACCATTCGCGAATCGAATTGGTGTCGCGTTATATTGTCCGCCGTGTGGCCTCGATGGGTACCGGTCCGGCGCTCAATTCGCTGCTCACCTGGGCCAGCCAACAGTCTGCCGGCAATGTCCGTATGGCTCTGGAGGAAATTCAAAGCGGCTTGAGCGACCGCCCAAAAATTGATCAACCATCAGGATGGGCAGCATTTCGCGAATTCGCGACGAAATTTGCTGATCCAGCCATACAAGATCTGCTTCTGCAAGTCGCTGCAATTGTCGGCGATTCTTCGGCAGCAGATAAACTAGCCACAATCGCGGGCAATGCCGACGCTCAGCTTGCTCAGCGGCGAGCGGCGCTGGAGGCGCTGCGCAAATTGCGCCATCCTAAGTTGGCAGGAGTTGTGGCGGGTTTGCTCGACCAGTCTCAACTGCAAGTCGATGCGTTGCGCGCCGCTGCTCAGTGTATGAATGATCAAATCGGCCAACAGTTGATCGTTCGCTATGCCAGTTTGCCATCCGACTCGAAACGATTGTCTCTGTTCGCACTCGCCTCGCGCGCTGACACGGCAGCGAACATGTTACGGGCCGTGCGTGACAAGCAAATTGAGCGCACCGACTTGACGGCTGACCTGGTGCGTCAGTTATCCAGTTTGGAAGACACAACTGTCAACGAGTTGGTGGGATCGGTGTGGGGTAAAGTACGCCAATTGCCTCAAGAGAAGGCCGATCGAATGCAGCGCTTACGCGCTATTGTTGAAGCCAGCGGAATCCCTGCGTCGTCCATGGATTCCGGCAAACAGATTTTCACCAAGACGTGTGGACAATGTCACAAACTGTTCGGCGAAGGATCGCAAATTGGCCCCGAGTTAACAGGCGCTGATCGAGGAAATCTCGATTACTTGTTGTCCAACATCATCGATCCGAGTGCAGTGATGGCCAAGGACTATCAACCGCATGTCGTCTTAACCGATTCCGGGCGTGTCGTCACGGGACTGATGGTCGAGGAAAACGACTCGGCGGTTGTTTTGCAAACCGCGACCGAGAAGGTAACCATCTATCGCAAAGAGATCGAGCGAATGGCGCAAAGCGAACAATCCATGATGCCGGAGAATCTGCTAGACAATCTCACCGCGGCCCAAGTCCGCGACCTGGTCGGTTTCTTACGCAGCAAGAAGTAGGAGAGTAGAGCAATTGTCCTCAATTGCTCACAGAAACGATTGCTCACGGAAACGATTGAGGACAATCGTTTTACTCTATCGGCGGCGAACGGGCGTGGAACTGCTCCGCATTTTGCGCAGTTCGGCTTCGAGGCGTTTGATGGTCGCTTGCTGCTCGCTGACGAGATTGCGCAGTTCTTCAATCGACTCAAGCAGCGGCAAGTTGGGAGACTGCGGTTGCGTTGGGACCGCAGATCGAGTGTCGAGCGACTCTTTCGTCGTTGGTGCGAGACCAAGTAGCGAACGAATCTGATGCCGCGGCACGATGTGCAGTTCGTCTGGTTCGGCGTGCGATCTTCGTTCATCCTCTTTGCCGAGCGTTAAAGAACTCGAGTCCGCCGATAACTGTTGCTTGGCGGCTTCCTCTGCGCGATACACTAACTCCAGCTTCTGTTTCTTGCGTTGCCGATTGACAACTGCGTCAACTTGGTCGCCGGGTTTGAGAAGTCCCTCAAGTCCTTCGATCGCCGCCAGATCTTCGATTTCGATGCCAGCCACGGAAACTAATTCGTCCCCTTGTCGAAGTCCGGCTCGATAAGCATCGCTCGTTTCGGGCACGTAGGTAATTACAAGTGGGCCCGAACCAGTTCGCTGTTGCACCACGGCACCAAAGATTCTGAGCTGACCATTGTTTGTAATCGCCTGCTGTGATTGGCTTTTTAGTTGAGGCGCGGGCGTAGGAATACGATAACCGGGTTCGTTACGAGGCGAATACCTAGGCGACTGAAGCGGCGGTTCACTGAGTCCCGTCGATGCAGACGAACCGGTTCTGGGCGTCGGCCGCGGATAGTCAGGGAGTTTAGGTGAACCGTTTTTCTGTGACGACGAGTCCTGTTTGGCTGGAGACTTCGGAGCATCAGGGGCTTCCGGCTCAGCCTTGTTGAACAGGCGCCGAAAGGGACCTTCTTTGAAAAATTGAGCCGGCGATTCTGTCGGTAGCAGTGAAACGACAAGTGACGCAAGCGTGAAAATTCGTACAATTGCCATGGTTACGGTCGATCGCTGCTCTGAAAATTACTGTACTCAACAACGCCAACGGCGGGTCTGAATTAACATCGGCGGTCGGATACAGAATCCTTGCCGAGTAATTTTGTGCATTGCGTGCACTGAAAAATCGCTCAAGTCGGACACAAATTCATGCACGTCATTCTCAACCTGATCGCCGTTTCGAGCATGTTCGCTGCGTTGAGTTTTCTCGGTTCAGTGAAAACGATCGCAGCGCACCCCAATGTCTTGTTCATCGCTGCTGACGATTTGAGAAACGATTTAGGATGTTACGGGCACGAATTAGTAAAGTCGCCGAACGTGGATCGTTTGGCCGCTCGCGGAATGGTGTTTGAGAGAGCTTATTGCCAACAAGCAGTTTGCAATCCGTCGCGAGCTTCGATCTTAACTGGCCTGCGTCCGGATGCATTGCGAATCTGGGACTTGCCAACTCACTTTCGCAGTCAACATCCCAACGTCGTGACGCTACCTCAACATTTCCTGCAGCACGGCTATTTTACGCGTAATATCGGCAAGATTTACCATAACTTTCGTCAGACGATCGAGGGCGATCCTGTCTCGTGGAGCGTTCCGGCGGTGATGCATTTTGCCAATCATGGAATGGATATCGCAAAGGTCGATCCTCTGCCGCCCAACTTGGCAATAGACCCAAAATGCGAACAGCGCGATGTGCCCGATGAGGCGTACTTTGATGGACGAGTCGCGAATTTGGCGGTCGAAGCGCTTCGAGAACTGAAGTCACAGTCGCAGCCGTTTTTTCTTGCGTTAGGCTTCTGGAAGCCTCACTCGCCGTTCAATGCACCGAAGCGGTATTGGGATCTGTATCGTCGCGATGAAATCCCGCTGCCCAAGAATCCGATCTGGCCAACGGAAGCTCCGCGCACTGCCTGGCACGACAGTCGCGAGATGTTGGGAATTGCTTCACGCGAATTATCCGAAGCTAACATGCGCGAGATCCGTCACGGTTACCTCGCCAATATTTCGTATTTCGATGCTCAGCTCGGAAAAGTACTTGACGAACTCGATAAATTGGGGCTGGCCGAGAATACGATCGTCGTACTTTGGTCCGATCACGGATATCACCTGGGCGAACAAACACTGTGGGCCAAGACTTCCAATTTTGAACTTGACGCGCGCGTGCCATTGATAATCGCTGCGCCGAACTCGTCGTCTGCTGGCAAGCGTACCAGGGCTATTGTCGAGTTGCTGGATCTTTACCCAACGCTAGCTGACCTATGCGGCCTGCCCAAACCGATCGGTGTTCAAGGAGTAAGCCTGGCTCCATTGTTGGCCAAGCCGCAATCTGCTGTCAAAGCCGGCGCGATGACTCAGCATCCACGCCCTGCGTACTATGATCGCGAACCAACCAAGGCTCCGACCACGATGGGTTATTCTGTCCGTAGCGATCGATTTCGTTACACGGAATGGCGCGACTGGAAAACTGGCCAGACTGTTGCACACGAATTGTACGATCATCTGATGGACCCCGATGAAACTCGCAACATCGTACAACAACCGCAATTCGCACCCGATGTTCGTGCCAGCGCGAGTTTGCTGGAGCAGTTCAATCCCATCGTCCGCCCCGGTTGGCAGCCCGTGTTGCCCTGATACCCACTGTTCTGCCGTCGACAGCTTGAACATCCAAGAGGACTTCACGCTCGATCGCCGCGGTTTATGACATCAGTCATTGCAGGCTGCAATTCGCGATCTTGAACTTGCCACTCGCATCGCTCCATTCGCGTTGCGTATTGTCCTGGCAAAAGGCCACACCACTTACGACCATCATCATTAGAACTTGCACGACGAATTTCATATTGTCCACTCTCAGGTGTGCGATGCCCCAAACGTCAAAATCCTGAGCTGGCGCATCACGCGGTTCCTTAAACCGGCTGCCAACTCATTCCACGTTGTCTCAGTTTATCACGGCTGATGAAATTTGGCAAAGTCGCTGCGGCATTAGGAAACGCCAGCGGTTTTCACGCAGTTGGTGATTGCCAGTTGACGCCCAAGACTTCAAATTGAAGTTTGTTCTCACTGAACGAATGAAACTCAAAAAAATCGTCGAGTATCAATGGTTGCCAATGAGAGTATTGCCGCGGGGCGCGAACTTCCTTGCTTTGTCCAAAGCCATAATGTTCCACTTGCGATTTTGAATCCTGGTTCGCCAAACGTTAAAACTGGGCCAACAGATTGTAATTCGATCTGTTCGCCATCAACATGTTCATAACCCTTTAACTCAGCCACCGCTGCCTTGGCGATTTCTAGGATTTGCGCTGTAGTGGGCTCCACTGGTTTCTATTGAGCTGCCACGCAAGTAGTGGAAACGAACAACCACAAACCAAGGAACAGCCAAAAACGCATCGCACAGTCTCCTTCGCTCAAGCGTGCTCGAACCCATACCCAAGTCGCATGCGGCATGTTAGACATCATGTCTTCGCATGTGTCATTTCGAGCTGCGACAAGCATATGGCAAGGATGGATGAAAATCGCTCTGCCACTCGCATAGACCATTCCACGGCGACGCGCTCAAGGCTCTGCCCGACATCGGAAAATCGGCCTTACTTTGCTTTGGGAACGACAATCTTGTGGTCGAGCTTTTTCGGCTCTGGCTCTCGCGACGGTTGGCACGCCGTTACGCTGATAAGGAACGGCAGCAGGATAAACCATTTGTTCAAAGCACGACATTTTGTCATGGAGCTAATCCAAAGCTGGAATGACTTCGCCGCCGTTTCTAGTCGCCAGAGCGGGCAGCGAATCGTTGGCAGAATAAGTTATGAATCGTGTAGAACCGTCCGCAAGCACAAAGTTCGCACCTCCTGGATGCAAACTCCAGAACGATCCCGCGGAACAGTAGTCTCCGATTCTTCCAGGTAGCAAACCTACTCGCGATGTCGAACATCCTCCGGGCACATTGCCGTAGTTTCCCATGTAGGTGATATAGGCTGTATCGCGAGCCCCCAAGGTCACGTCGCCGGTTCCTGATCCGTCGGGACCAGCACCGGCAAACCACCATCCGAATACAAAATCGTCGCTCGGAGGACGCTCGCCAATCAATAGAGTATTGCTGGTACCGTCCGTGATGTCCGCCATACGCAGCCAAACGTTAGCCGACAATACACCTGATTTATCCCCTTGAAAATCGCCGCGAATTCCCGAAACACCCAAGTACGATGTCAGCGCTATACGCAACCCTATGGCATCCTGCGCAACAAAGACTCGTCCATCTGCCGGGCACTGTGCCAGGTAGTTCATTGTCCCGAAGGCTGGGTTGGCAGGCGTATTCAGAACAGTGTCGCCCCATGGCCAATATCTTTTTTGCGCCAACGTACCGGAACGTGCCCATTCGTCGGCGCGCGCATACAGATTGGCTTGCTCATAAAATGGCATCGTGCGAGCCATCCAGCTCCAATAGGGATAGTAACCGATTACCACACCCAACCCGGTCGGGCGTTCGCGATTGTCATGAGCGGGAGGGAACTTGCGATGAGTATCATGAAAACTGTGCAGCGCCAGCGCCCACTGCCGCATCCTGCTAGCGCACTCGATCTTACGCGCGGCACCGCGAGCTGCTTGAACAGCTGGCAACAGCAAACTCACCAGCACCGCGATGATGGCGATTACCACTAACAGCTCGACCAGAGTAAAGGCACAGCGAATTCTCGCCTTGCGATTTGACATCGTCATCGTTGTATTCCTAGCGCGCAACGATCCATGGCTCTCTCACACACAAAATCCTTCTTAAAGCACATGATCGCCGCAGTCAATCAACTCGATTGTACGTCTCCTTGCCTGCCATAACCAGCTATTCGCAGTTTTTTCATGTTACTGGTATTGTTTCGGCATACTTCTAACCGCCACGGATTTCGCGGTTAGGTCATCCGTCATCAGATTGCAATACGTTCGCCACTTGAAATGTGATCAACAGTCTGAGTGAAGATAGGCACCACGAAGGACACGAAGAGCACGAAGATGGAATTCGACGATCTATCCAATCGCGTAATCGGTTGTGCTATTGAGGTCCATCGACACCTAGGGCCGGGACTGCTCGAGTCGGCCTACGAACAA
>SYJV01000009.1 GCA_005798335.1 Planctomycetaceae bacterium
ACTGCCTCAGTCCCGACAAATATCCCTCGGGATAAATGCACACGCCACCCTCGCCCTGAATGGGCTCGATCATGATCGCTGCGGTCGCACTATCGATCTTTTGTTCAACCGCCTTTAGGTCGCCCGGAGGACAATAAACGAATCCCGCCACCAGCGGACCGAGACCTTCGTGATATTTGGGCTGCGCTGTGGCGGAAAGCGCTCCCAGCGTGCGACCGTGGAATCCTCCCTGAAATGTAATAATCTTGTAGCGATCTGGGCCACGATGCAAACGAGCGAGTTTAATCGCTGCTTCATTAGCTTCTGCGCCGCTGTTGCAAAAGAAAGCTTGGCCATCGAAACTGCGCTGCACCAACATCTGCGCCCACTGACCCTGTAACTCCATATGCCAAGTGTTGGGCACATGAATTAATTGCGTGAGTTGATGCTGTACGGCTTGAACCACGCGCTCGGGACAGTGTCCCAATAGATTGCAGCCCCAACCAGGAAAGTAATCAAGATACTCCTGGCCTTCGCTATCCCACACGCGTGAACCCACACCGCGCACCAGATTCACAGGATAGCGTTTGTAGTTATGAATTACGTAATGCTCAAACAATTCTACCGTAGCTTGCGAACTCAAATGTTGGTGTTGCGTCATGATCGGTAGTCCCTTGAATGCGATACTTCAGGCTGGCAATTGTCTTTTAGTGCTTGGCAGGAGTCCGCGATTGCACGATTTCGGTTCCAATACCGCTGGTCGTGTAGATCTCCAGCAGCAGTGAGTGGCGCAGACGTCCGTCGATGATGTGTACTTTGCGCACGCCACGATTCAACGTGGCTAAGCATGCCTCCACTTTTGGAATCATGCCTGACTCGATGACTTTGTCGGCAATTAATTGGCGAGCCTCTTCGGCGGTCAGCGAATGGATAATGGTGTTGGGGTCATGCTTGTCGCGGCGGACACCATTGACGTCGCTGAGAAAGACCAACTTTTCAGCTCCCAATGCCTCCGCTACCGCCATCGCTGCCGTATCCGCATTGACGTTAAACTTTTGCCCAACTTCATCAATGCACATCGATGGTATCACGGGGACTTGTCCCGCATAGGTCAAGTTTTCAATTACGGCGCGATCAACGCGCGTAACTTGCCCAACAAATCCCAAGTCGATGGTCTCTCCAGAGTCGTCCGGCAGCAGCAGTTTCTCGCCAAACAGAACATTGCTGCTCGACTGGAAATTGAGATTCACTGCTCGACCACCGAGCTGTTCGATCCGTCCTGTCAGATTTTGATTGATCTCGCCGGCCAGTACTCGCTCTACGATCTCCAGCGTCGCTTGGTCGGTAACTCGACGCCCCTTAATCCAAGCCGGCGTAATTTTGGCTTGATCCATGGCTCGATTGATCGATGGTCCACCACCGTGCACGATCACTGGATGCATGCCAACCGTTTCCATGAATATTACGTCGAGCAGCAAGTTTTGGATGGCATCATGATCCTCCAGGAGGCTTCCTCCCAGCTTGATGACCGTGGTCTTGCCACGGAACCGCCGTATCCACCCCATGGCTTCGATTAAGGTGTCGGCTTTTGAAATTGCATCGTCCACTATTGTTCCCCTGAAACGAACTGCTGTTTGGTTTTATCAAGTCGGATATGGGCAGGAGGAAAACGCTTCATCGAGCTTGAATGAAGTTCGATATGTCAGTATTCACCCCGCGCGTTGAATTCGCGTTGCTGCCGACCGCTGAGAAAACTATCTCTGCGTTTCCAGGGCGGCACCAATTTCAAAAATCTCCTCCGCGTCGAAAAACAAATCGTTGCGAGTGAACAGTCGTTCAATGGCCGCCCGATGGATTTTCATTTTCAGTCCGCCGGCGCCGATCGCTCCATAATCGACTCTACTGCCTCGCTGAACCGCTTTGTCAATTACGGCTATCCCAGCGATCCCAGCAGGTGGCACCGCGTTGAGATCAATGGCTACTCGCAAATTCGAGGCGCTAGCGAGTGAGTCCGCGTCCAGCAAGGTTGCACCCGCTGCGCCACAACCGAACAGCAGGTTGCATCGGTGCAGAGCGCTGGCAGGCCAGTCGCTTGCCGAATAGGATATAGGTTCTAGCCTGGAGCAAATCTCGTGGCCAAGACGTTGCCGCATTTGCTTGCAGGCGACTTCGGCTCGATCCAAGTCGCGCGAAGCGAGCAGCACGTTGCACTTTCTCCTTAACAACAACCTCGCCACTCGCTGACCAACTGGTCCGGTGCCGCCGAGGACCAGAGCGGTCGAATCGGACAGCTCTGCGTGCCGCGCCGCGGCCAAAACTGCCGCCGCCGCAGTCGTATTCGAACCGTTCCCATCCAGCATTACCGAAACACGAATCGGGCCGAAAAATGTTTGTCGGACCTCTGCTGCGATGGCTTCACCAACTGAGACATTCGATCCGCCCACAAAAATCGCGGTGTTGTTTAACTGAGCAGGTCCGCGCGTGAACATCGCTCCGTGTACGAGTTGCCGTACGTTGGTGGGTTCAACTTGACCGTACTGCAGTAGGTGTTCGACTCCGGCATCGATCGCAACCACCGCGTCAAAGACACTGGGATGCGAATCCGAATCGAGTTGAACGAGAATCCTGGGTGCGTTCATAAGGAATGTGCCCCAAAATCAAAAACAGGCTGCAAACCAAATATTGGCTTGCAGCCTGATTCACCAGTCAGTTAAAAAGTGGAGCCTGTATGGAGTTTAGAAGCCTTTGAAAGGATGCGAGGCCGAGTCCTTTTGAGCAACCATTTCCTTGGCCGTCGGCAGGCCCTTCATAGCACTGGTGATCGATTGCTTGGTAGCTTCGTAGTTGAATTTGTAGATCTTGGCATTATCTTCAGCGGCTGGATGGATAAACACTCCGCATACAATCACCAAGTCTTCGGCCTTTTCTGCCGCGATTGTGCCGTCAGCAACTGAATCAGCCACTGCTTTGGCTACTGCCGCCTGCGCTGGCCCGAACATCTGGACAGCTTGCTTCATACCCTTAATCGTAACCTTTGTGACCATCACGGTTGACGGCTTGACCGCAAGGTTTGGTGTCAGAACTGCGAGCAAGTTTGTGTGGCCCGCACTTTGATTTGCGAGTGCATTCGCAAAAGCAACGCCGACTGGACCACTCTTGCTGCCAATCATTAGATCGATATGAGCAATTTCGTTTCCTTCGCCAACTAATGCTTCTCCAACAAATAGCGACATCGAATTGGTCCTTTTAGTGATTCATGGGGGTGGGTGTTACTGAAATCGGACCTTGATATTGAACAAGGGCCTTTTCGAAACCGAGGCGAAGGGCTGTTGATTCGTTGCGGGTCATGTTGAATATCAGATTCAGACCGCGGCGCGAGTCAATGGTACGCAACTTCCGCTCGCTCGCGTCGCAGTTTGTAAATCAACAGCCCGTCAGCCTCGAATTTCCAAAGAGTGAGAGAGTAGCAGCAATTGCGCGAATTGCAAGCGGTTGGAAATACGTCAGAGAAAGCCGTGGGAGAAATAATTCTCGCATAAAGTGATTGGAATTCCGCCGAAAACCATGTATGCTGGAGTCGTTTCTTGTTCCGCAGGAACTTCACCGTTGGCTCGATAGTATCCACTTGTTGGTTTGCGCGGCTGCAGAACTGTCGAAAATGGCGCCTGCCGATTCTTAAACCCTTGTTCTTGGTTATGGTAGGAGAGACTGAATCATGAAGTTGTTCCTAACGAGAAAGTTGAGTTTTCTACTCACATTTTGTATCGCCACCAATCTGGTGTGCCGCGCTTCGGCTCTCGAACCCTCCTCAGCCAAACAAAGAGTCTTTGAATCCGAAACGGTCGAAATGTTTCAGGCCATGAAGGAAGGCCGAATCGAAGTACAGTTCATTCCCAAAGACTCCTCGCAAGCTACCGTAATCATCAACAATAAAGGTGATCAGCCGCTCAACATCAAGCTACCCAGAGCGTTTGCTGGAGTACCCGTCCACGCTCAAATGATGGGAGGAATGGGCGGCATGGGAGGTATGGGGATGGGTGGAATGGGAGGCATGGGAGGTGGTGGCATGGGTGGAATGGGAGGCGGAGGCATGGGTGGAATGGGAGGTGGTGGCATGCAGGGCATGGGAGGCGGCATGGGTGGAATGGGAGGCGGAGGCATGGGTGGAATGGGAGGCGGAGGCATGGGAGGAATGGGTGGCGGAGGTATGGGTGGAATGGGAATGGGTGGCGGAATGTTCCGCGTTGCCCCAGATAAGCCCGGAAAATTCAAGGTGCCGTGCGTTTGTCTGGAGCATGGTAAGACCGAACCAAACGCACGCGTGAAGTACAAAATCGTTCCCATCGATCAGTTCAATAAAGATCCGCGAGTCGCGAGACTGTGCTCGCTGCTTGGGGAGGGGAAGGTTCCGCAGAACATGGCACAAGCTGTTGCTTGGAACGTTGCCAACGGAATTTCCTGGGGCGAGTTGGCTCATAAGAATCGCGTCGAGTCGAAATACACCGGCAACGTACGGTACTTCAATCCTATCGAATTGCAAAAGGCCTTGCAGTTGACGACCTTGATCCAAGCCGAATATGCGCAGAGCCAAACAACAGGATCGCAAAGCGAACCAGCCTCGTCCGATACCCAAGGCCAAGCACTCCCCTTGACGGAAAGTTCGTCGGTCGAAAAGTAGTTTCACTGTTTTTGTGCAGTTCCCGAGAAACTAGATTTCAAAGCGACCTATCCAATTGCGGGCAGTTTTCACTGCCCGTTTTCTTTTGACGTTTGACCCTGAAATTGCTCTCTGAATTCGAGAATCCAATCCTAGGGTTTGAAGCAAACTCGGGTTGACGTATGCGAGCTGCAATCATCGTCGTCCTGCTACTGGGCTCGGTCCTGTAGACGACATGGGTTTTCGTGAAGATGTTGACTTCTCGATCAGCTTACACTGGTGGCCTCTGCTTCCCATTCTCAGATTCCTTCCATATTTTTCTTGAGAATTGCAACAAAAAGCAAACAAAAGTGAAAATAGGCGGCGCGATGTTTGCCTGACTGCATCTGAGTAATATAGGGTGGCCCAGTCTTCCAGATGAAAGCGGCCAGAAATGCAAGAAAGCAATTCTACTTCTGAACCACGTGTCCTTATTGCATTGGCTCGCCAAGGAGACTCGGGTGCCTTGGGGAGATTGCTGGAAGTCTATCGTCGGTACGTTCAGATCATGGCTTCCATCCATTTGGATCGTTCTGTTCGACATAGGCTATCCGCATCCGACATTGTGCAAGAGACATTCGTGCAGGCTCTGAGGAATTTCGATCAGTTTCGGGGCACGACAGAACCAGAGTTGCTTCAGTGGATTCGTCGCATCGCCGCCTCGCGCATGGCTATGGCCAGCCGCCAATTCCATTCTCAACGCCAGAACGTGCGCCTGGAAGAGAGTTTGAACGAAGCCATGGAGAGCTGGTCCGATCACATCGCAAACACGATCGGTACCCGCGGCAGTTCGCCCAGCCAACAGGTTTCCAAACGTGAACAGGCCGTCTTGTTGGCCAATGCGCTGGCGGAGCTCCCCGACGATTACCGCGAAGTAATTCTTCTGCGTCATTTTCAGGATCTACCATTCGCCGCGATCGCCGAACAAATGGGACGTTCCCTCGACAGTGTCAAGAATATTTGGGTGCGAGCGATAAGAAGGATGCGAGAATTGATCGTAGATTATTCAACATGACTGAGAAAAGAGATCATCGAACCGACGAGTACCTGTCCGCAACGGAGAGTACGAGACTGACTCAGGCGATGGAGCAATATCTCGCGGAGCTGGAAAACGGTCTACGTCCCGACCGCGAGCAGTTTCTCTCACGTTATCCCGAAATAGCCGAAGAATTGGATGCGGGCTTGGAGGGCATCGATTTCATCCACTGCGTAGCGCCTCAGTTGAAAGAACAAGAATCTTCGCAAACCAAGGCGCCCTGCCGTCCGTTGGCGACGGTAGGAGACTACCGCATCGTGCGCGAATTGGGCCGTGGCGGGATGGGGGTCGTGTACGAAGCCGTGCAGTTGTCGCTGGGACGTGCGGTGGCACTCAAGGTCTTACCCTTCGCGGCAATGCTCGACGACCGGCAACTCAAGAGATTTCAAAACGAAGCTCGAGCTATGGCTCTGCTGGACCATCCACATATTGTCTCCGTCCATGGATTTGGTGTTGACCGGGGAGTCTACTTTTATGCGATGCGTTTGATCGATGGACACAGTTTGGACCACGTACTCCAAGATTTACGGAAACGCGCAAAACTGAATAAGAGCCGTCAAAGGCGGACCGAGCAAGCTGGTTCGGAGCAAGGTGCTACTGACAGTCTGGATGAAAGCAAGTGGAGATCGGGCGAGTCCGCAAGATCGACCGACGCGTATGTGACCGAAGCAACTACGGATCACGTTACTCGCCGAGATACCATTGCGGCGATTTCGACTCAGCTTTCTGGCAACTCGAATGAGTCTAACCGAACAACGGAATTCTATCGCTCGGTGGCACGAATTGGCATGCAGGCCGCCGAAGCGCTGGAGCACGCGCACGAAAGTGGCGTCTTGCACCGAGACATCAAGCCCGGCAACTTGCTGATCGATGCTCGAGGCGGATTGTGGGTCAGCGATTTTGGCTTGGCCCAAGTCAAAACCGATCTCAGGCTAACGCGCTGCGGAGACGTGGTCGGAACGTTGCGATACATGAGCCCAGAACAACTCCTGGGCAAGAACACGCAAATCGAGCCGCGATCGGACATTTATTCGCTGGGCGCCACATTGTATGAACTGGTTACACTGCAACCACTGTTCGATGCTCGCGATCGCCAGCAATTGATTAAGCAAATTAGCTTGGACGAACCTCTCTCTCCCAGGCAAATCGACGCTCGAATTCCTTTAGCGCTATCCACCATCATTCACAAATGCGTTCAGCAGGAGCCGGGCGACCGTTTTTCCTCCGCGCAAGAATTGGCGGATGATCTAAAGAGGTTTTTGCGCGATCAACGCATCCTGACGCAACCTCCCACGATATCCGAAAAAGCCGCTCGGTGGTTGCGCCACCATCGTTCATTGGCTTGGACTTTCGCAATTGTCATGGCGGACATGAGGTTGGCCTTCGACATCTATAGCAACTTATCGAACTCTAGCGACCTAGACCAAATCCAACAGATCCTATCGCGCTATGAATTCGCAACAACTCAGGATGTACCTCGCAATCCCGAAGACGCGCGAAATTTTGCTTGGTATTACTTGAAAAATCTGATTGGCGCCAACCCTCGACAGACTCTCGCAGGACACGAGGGTGCGGTTTATCATGTAGCTTTTTCTCCCGATGGTAAAGCGGTCGCCACTGTCAGCCAAGATCACACGGCCAGACTCTGGGACCTTGCTACTGGACAACTGAAATTCACCCTCGAGGGACATGCTGACGAAGTGAATTGCCTCGTGTTCAGCCCAGATGGTAAGATTCTTTTAACTTCAAGCGATGATCGAACTGTCAAGTTTTGGGACACCTCCCATGGAACAGAACGATCCGATATCGAGATACCGCGATTCGACTTGCCCGTCAGCCATATCGTGTTTTCGCCGGACGGAAATTTGGTTGTTTTGGGAGAGCTGTTACTCAAAGGTAATGTAGCGACTACCACCGTATGGGATCTCGCCACGCGGCAGAAGAAATACTCTCTTTCCGCTGAGGATCTGCTGACCGTTTCTCCGGACGGCGCCACGCTTGCGACAACTTCCACGAACGGATCGATAAAACTATGGAACCTATCCGACGGGCAAGTGTATGCCGTTTTGCCTAATGAACTTACTCCGCTGACTGCCATGTTCTCGGCGGACAGCCAGGAGTTAGTTGTTGGCGGTCACAGTAATCTTCTTGAGACTTGGGACATCGCAAGTACGAAGCTTTTGAGGCGTTTTTCGTTGTTTGAACCGTGTACGGTGGAGGGCGTTGCCTATTCGCCAGACGGCAAGTGGATTGCGGCGGCAGAGGCGAGTGGTTCGGTAAGCTTGTGGGAAGCCAAGACTGGCCTTCGGCGACACATGCTTAGAGGAAATGGAAATCGCGTTTGGGGAGTTGCGTTTAGCCCTGATGGCAAGACACTGGCGGGGGCCGCTGACAATCGAACGGCTAGGTTGTGGGACATTTCGTCCAGGGATTTGCCAGATTCGCTGCCGAAACAACCAGAACCAATCTCGTCGATCAGTTTTTCAGCCGACAGCCAGATACTCTCGACTACCACAGGCAGCTCGCCCATCCGGCTTTGGAACATCAATTCCGGCGATTCGAAACCAGAACAATTCCAGTCTCAAGAATTTGGTCAAGTGTATTGCTCGGCGTTTGCGCCGTCGGATCGACTGCTTGCGTTGGCGACGTTTGATGGAAACATCCATCTCATCGACCAGCTTGATTCAAAAAAACTCTCGGTCATTGCTGGCCCCAAGATGTCGATCGGCTCCTTGGCCTTTTCCAAGGATGGAAGCATTTTGGCAGGCGACTGTGACGATCGTATGATCATCTGGGATACCCAAAGCAGCAAGACGCTGTACGACGTTCAAATCGAAGGGCATAATCCTGGCCCGCAACGATTCGTATTCTCTCCAGATGGAAAAACGATGGCAATTAGTTCGCGAGTGAATGTCGAGCAATTGGAGTTGAGCACTGGACGAGTGACCGAATTGCGGACCGGCCATCGGAACAATTTGAATTGCGTGAGTTATTCGCCCGATGGCCAGATGCTGGCGACTGGCTCGGACGATCGATCTATCAAGCTTTGGGATACGCGTTTACAGCAGGAAATTGCAACCCTGCGCGGACATACCAATGACGTGAAGTGCCTGGCGTTTTCTCCAGATGGCAGGACCTTGGCCAGCGGTGGACAGGATAGGGTCATTCGGCTTTGGGATGTGGCCACCAGACAAGAATTATTCAGTCTAGCAGGACATACCGGCATAGTCCGCCACGCGGCATTTGCTCCTGACGGTTCCACCCTAGTCACCGTCGCCGACACGGCCGACGGGAAACGCGCGGAAATTCGATTCTGGCGCGCGGTATCCGCAATACAAGCCCGAAGCGCCAGCGAGTGATCTGAATCCCCCGCACCCCATCGAGCGAACAGAATGCAAATTTCGAAAATACCTCACAAGTTGCTTTTGCGCGTGTTACGGAATCGCTAAATTGATTGCCTTCACTCGCTAGCGCTTCGGGCTTGTATCGGTGCCAATACCAGCCCGCAGCGCCAGCAAGTGCGTTCGTTTTTTTGCGATGCGGGTCAAAAATTGCCGTGCCGCTTGCGCGATTGTGGGCGCACACTCGCTTGCGCTTCGGGCTTGTATTGGTCGGCGAGGGGTTGCGATGGGGGATTCGACGTTCAATACCGGTGAACCACTGGGATACCTTATCACTTGGACAACGTATGGGACATGGCTGCCTGGCGATGATCGTGGCTGGAACAGAAAGGACATCTGCGGAATTCAACTGCCGGACCAACCAAGGCGCGAGTCGGCCGCAATCAAAATGACGGAATCCGAATTCCGGCTAACCGAAGCTGATCGAGCCATCGTCGCATCCACCATCGAGAAGCACTGCTTGATTCGCCGCTGGACGTTGCATACCGCGAACGCTCGATCCAATCATGTGCATCTCGTCGTTAGTGCACAAGGGTATGCAACGGAAACAGTGCGCGACCAGTTAAAGGCATGGTGTACACGAAACCTCAAGGCAAGTTATCCCGGTCGAGCAAACTTCTGGACCGAGGGCGCAAGTAGTCGTTACCTAAATACTGAAGACGACTTGGAAGCCGCCATCCTATACGTCAAGGAAGCCCAAGACAGAAAAGGAGACGAATACCAGCCCGAAGCGCCAGCGAGTGTTCCCCTCTCCACGACTGGCCAGCGAGTGCTCCCGTCCACACTGGCTCGAAAGTGAACGCAGTATCCGCGCCAGCGGAGTGAACGCAATCCCAAATCGAATCTTCCGACAACCTAGTTTATCAGTGTGTTTTGAGGCAACGGGATTCACGGAATTCACTCGCTTGCGCTTCGGGCTGGTATTTTTTCTTACAAGGAAGCGGCGCGTTGATGCTTGCACGGCATCTTTCTATTTAACGGTCATCTTTACTCTCCTTTACTTGGACAGCGCCACATGACTGCGCAATACCAGCCCGAAGCGCCAGCGAGTGAATGAATTAGGCGAATGAACGACCTACGCCGATTCACTCGCTTGCGCTTCGGGCTGGTATTCCCCGGCGTTTCGCACAAAGTGGCGCCGTCCAACCAGCACGCAAGGAACACACCGCATGTCACGCCTCAAAACTTTTCTCACCAACGTCATCTCCAATTCGTCCTCCAATCGTGCACGCAGGTCGGCTTCACGCCGTTCCATCCCAACGCGTGCCCGATCTTCGGCTCGTCGTCGGCTATTGATTGAGTCTCTTGAAACCAGGCAAGTTTGTGCGACGTTTACGGTGATCAATACGGACGACAGCGGGGCCGGATCACTGAGGCAAGCGATTATCGACGCCAACAATAGTGCTGGCACGGACATTGTCGAGTTCAACATTCCAGGGGCTGGAGTCCACACAATCGAACCACTCACCAGCTTGCCAACGAGCACGGATATCACCATCGACGGTACAACTCAACCCGGCTACGCCTCTGGCGGACCAAAGCTGATCGAACTGAGCGGCGTCAACTATGAGTTCAATACATTTCCCGATTTCTTCTTTGACAATGGCTTGGTGGTCAACAACAACTCGACGGTGAAAGGATTGGCAGTAAACCGTTTTTATACGGGAATTCTCGTTCAAGGCTCCAACAACCACATCGCCGGTAACTACATCGGAACCGACCCAACCGGCAGCGTCGGCCTTGCAAATCATCAGGGAGTTTACACTCAGTTTGGGACCAACAATGTAGTCGGCACGAACAGCGATGGAGTTAACGACACCGACGAGCGAAACGTCATTTCGGCGAATGAATTTGTTGGTGTCTACATGGGTGGTGACCATACACTCGTGGCGGGAAATTACATCGGTACCGATGCCACCGGCTCCTATGCGCTGGATGTCCGACAATTTACTGGTATTCGAGGAGGAGGTTTTGATGGAAAGATTGTCGGCAACCTGGTGTCCGGAAATTCTGAAGGTATCAACCCTGCGGGCGACAACCTCAAAGTCCAAGGAAATTACATCGGGTATGATAAATCAGGTCAATACGGAATTCCAAATGGCCACGGTATCTTTCTGCAATTTCTCAATTCTCCAGTTTTGGTTGGTGGCTCGACGCCCCAAACTCGGAACTACATTGCCGGTAATAACTTGGGAATCCGGTCGTTTGTCGATTCGGTCATTCGAGGAAATTCCATTGGACGAACGCACACGGGTATTCTCCTCGGTAATTCACAGGGAATCGAATCTTACCTTGGCAATAATATCATCGGTGGCCGGCTGCCCGGTGAAGGCAACCTCTTTGAAGGAAACGGTTCGGGCATCGTAATGAATTACAAAACAACGGGCATAGATCTCGTTGAGGGCAACGTATTAATGCACAATGGCATCGGGGTCGCATTTCATTATGGATCCTCAAATCAGATCATCGGCGGAACGGCTCCGGGAAGCGGAAATACAATTGCCAATAACTGGGGAACGGGCATATTCATCGGCTCGCAGCCCGGACGTATCTCGAAACAAAACCGGATTGTGGGCAATTCTATTTATGGCAATGGGGGCCTGGGGATCGACCTTAGCGTAAACAACTTCGGCCCAGATGGAGTGACGCCCAACGATCCGTTCGACGAAGACGCCTCGAACATTGGATACGAGTCCAACGAATTGCAGAATTTCCCGGTGCTAACGACCGCCTCTTCAGCCTCCACAACGCGCGTCCAGGGTAGCCTGCACAGCACTCCCAACAGCACTTTCACTATCGATTTCTATGCCAGCTCTGCGGCCGATCCCTCTGGTTACGGCGAAGGGGAACGGTACTTGGGAGCGACCACGGTCTCGACCGATGCTAATGGCAATGCCACTTTCAATGCCGTGATTCCCGCTGCGTCGACGGCCGGCGAGTACATAACCAGTACCGCGACCGATGCACTGGGGAATACGTCCGAATTCTCACTCGCGATTGTATCCGTTCAAGGCGTGCAAACCGTCGCAGTAGATATCCAACCTGACTCGGTGAACGTCGCTTCAAACGGCACGCTGACGGTGGTCGTCTTTGGAGCTGCGGATTTCAATGCAGCTCGCATCGACGTCAATACGGTTCGCTTTGCCGGTGCAGCCGCTTGGCAAGCCATACTAGTTGACGCAAACAACGACGGGCGACTGGACATGCAATTCAAATTTCGCCGACAAGATACGACGCTTGATCAAATCTACATCCAACTTCTAATCGCAGACCACGACGCTGATGGAGTTCTCGACTCGACGACACAAATAGCCTCAATCGCAATCACAGGCCAAACGCTCGACGGTGGCTCTTTCACCGGCTCGGACACGGTCGCACTGTTCATGAGGGGTCAACGATTGCGAGATTTGCTTGCCGGACTGTTTGGCTGACCATAGCGACGGCTTTGCCACTTTGACCGAGATTGCCAAGAACATGACAACAAGCTACCAGCTTGTTGTCAATCTTGGCCATGATTCACTTCGTCGCAGAACTCGACTCTCGTTCTGAAGCTCTCCCATAGATTTGGATTCGAGCGTCTGGTTCGAGGGCAAACTGCTGCCTATTCCTCTTCACCCTCTTCATCCTCTTCCTCTGCGTCTCCTTCACTCTCATCGTCCTGTTCGTTCTCCCAGCCTTCGTCACTCTCTTCTGCTTGGCTTTCTAAATCTTCTTCCGTGCCGTTGTCTCGTACATATTCAGAATGATCGATGTTGACAAACAGCTCCTTGCTTTTGAATGGGATCGGCAGTACACCCATTCTGCGAGCACGGTTGATGTCGATTAGTTTGTAATCTTGTTCCTGGCCGCTCTTGAATTTCTCCGCGTTGCCGCCAAGGTTTTTCGTGCCAACAATGATGGCTTGTACGAAACTGGGCCACGATAGATCTCCTTGTAGCGATTCATCGACGGCATTTTCTAGATCTGTTTCGAAATCATCCGGCAGCTCTGTTTCTTCGCCAACCAGCGTGGTTTCCAGTCCAAGCGCTCGCTCTCTTTTTTCATCGACATAAAAGCCCACATAGCAGTGACCTGGAACCAACACCAGGAAAGAATCGATACCGATCTTGCGGAGCATGGAAACCATCAGGACAGATCCGTCGACACAGTTGGCTTGCTGATTGTTGATGGTATCCTCGAGCATCCGAATGTGTTGGCTGAGGATTTCGTCCGAATCTGCGGCCGTAGTGGTAATGCTGCTGTAGCGAACGTCGCGAGCCACTAACAAGTCCCAGACCGAGTACACTTGGCGTATTACATCGTCATCCGTGCCCTGATAGCCAATGAACTTGTCGACCACTCCGATATTAAGCGCTTCGCGTAGTAGTTTGTCCACGTAAGGATGTTGTTCGTTGACAAACGTGGCCACGGTAACACTGGTGTCGAGGATTTTCTCGCCAACCTCAACTTTGATCGGGCAATCGTGAATTGGGCGAAAGGTGACCGTAGTGGTCTTTTCCTGAATTTCGTCGTCTTCGATTTTTACTTTGAAAGTCACAGTCGCCGGCGTAACCTGTTGGCATTGGCTCAGCCGATCAAAGCGATACTTAACCTTCGGGAAAATCGTGTAGGATTCGCCTTCGGACTCAAGAGTTTCCGTAATTGTGCTCGGTTCCAGATACTCGTCGCATTGGACAGTGATTTCGACTCGAGTATTATCGGCGGGCGCGACAATTTCCACACCCAGTAGCCCGTTGGGATCTCCAAGTTGTTCTGTCGGGTCGGAGGTCGTTTGGTCACCCTTGAGAGTAGCGCTGCCGATTATGTAGGAAGGGAAGAGCTGATTGTCCCAACCGGCGATCGGAGTGAATTCGGCTCGAACTACTCCTCCTGTCGACACGACGATAAATGCCAGACATGCATTGAACAATTTTCGCATGGGAAACCTCTGGTGCTGGAAATTGGAGGACTGATTCAGACAGCCGTTCCCAAAGGCTAGGTTGCAATCCGAAATAAAATTGATGACCGACTGGCTCACGTTCACTCCGATCGTGAAAGCGCGCCAACGCCTACCGATGACGCGGGATACAACGATCTTATCGAACAAGGCGCCCAGTAATTGGGCTCAGCAGGGAGATTCTGGTTGCACGGCGCCAAGTCGGCTATCGCCAGGACTCTCCACCGTGCTCCGTTGAAGGGGGCGGTAACGATACTCGATGATGCGACCATCAAGAGTTGTGCGAGGTGTTCATTCCAACCGTCGTCAGCGAATCAAAGTTGCCCGTCATGAATTCCATGGCTGCAGGATTCACTTCCTCCACGATCAGCCGATGTCCCTCGGGCCAATCTGCGAATCCCTCTAACACAACTTGTCCATTCTTCCAAATTGCTTTCAGCGAGCCCATAAATTTCCTCGTACTTGCGAATTTTCGGCTACTTTCCGACTTGGCCCTACGTCTTGTGCGATTTCCCTAAGCTAAGTTTGCATACCGACGTTGAGTATGACAGCGGCATATCCGGCATATTCGCTTTATTCGTTAACGCAGCTTTATTCCCAATCCAGGTACACCTATGGCGATACCCACGGCCATTTCCCAATCGAACCAGCAGTTTAAGTATGCAGGTGTAGCGGTTTTCGCATGTGCGATCTTCACTAGCGCTTTCCTGTTGTTTCAAGTGCAACCTTTGATCGGCAAGTTCATTCTTCCATGGTTTGGAGGGACTCCTGCGGTCTGGACGACCTGCATGCTCGTGTTTCAAGTTTTGCTATTCGCAGGATATGCCTATGCCCACTTCACCAGTCAATACCTCTCCAATCGCAGCCAGGCCATATTGCACTTAGCCTTACTTGCTGGCGCGATGTGTATCTTGCCGATTACTCCTGACGCATCCTGGAAACCAGCTCCAGCGGATTCGCCGGCTTGGAGAATTATCCTGCTGACCATTTGCACCGTTGGTTTGCCATACTTCTTGTTATCATCGACGGGGCCATTGTTACAGCGTTGGTTCAGTTGCACTCACGCGGACATTTCCCCATACCGACTGTATGCGTTATCCAACGTTGGCTCGCTGTTGGCGCTGTTGAGCTATCCGGTCTTCTTCGAAACAAACTTTACGACGTCCACGCAGGCTTGAATCTGGTCGGCCGGCTTCGTCGTCTTTGCATTGTTATGTTCGATTTGCGCGATCGTGGTTGCCAACCGCGCGGCATCATCGCGGACAGAAGATTTGAAGAATAAGAACGAAGCAACTCAACCACCAATAGCTGCCGCACAACTGGGGCTGTGGTTCATTCTGGCAATGCTACCGTCCGTCTTGTTGTTGGCGGTGACCAACCAAGTTTGCATGGACGTGGCAGTCATTCCGTTTCTGTGGGTCATTCCACTGGCGCTGTATCTGGTTTCGTTTATCCTGACGTTCGACGCTCAAGGCTGGTATGCTCGTCGGTTCTATCTGACTGGCTCCTTGGTTCTGGTAGTGTTGACCAGCATCCTTTCTGCCTCGCGACCCAGCGTTCCATTTCTCGCACAGATTTCGATTTACTTTTCCACGCTGTTTTGCTGTTGCATGGCTTGTCACGGCGAGCTTGTGCGGTTGAGACCTGGAACTCGCTACTTGACGCATTTCTATCTCACGATTTCAGCCGGTGGAGCGGTGGGAGGTTTGTTTGTCGGAATTCTCGCGCCGATGTTGTTCAGCGGATTTCAAGAACTCCAGCTAGCCCTGCTGGTATTCGTGTTGCTGAATTTCGCTTTGCAGCAAAACATGCGCGCCGAAGCGGCTGGCAACATAATGGTTGGACGTCCACGTGTTGGCAGAGCCGTAATGGTGCTGGGTGGCGTCGCGTGCATCTTGGTAACTCAACTGGGATCGATCGATGGTTCGCTCGATATTCGAAGAAACTTCTATGGCGTATTACGCATCCGAGACAACGCCATCGCAGGAGCAATCGCGCCCTCGAGAGCGCTAGTCCATGGTCGGATCATTCACGGCGTGCAATTTCTCGACGAAAAACTACTATCAACTCCGACGGCCTATTTTTCTCACGTGTCAGGCATTGGAAAGTTGTTGAAGAATTTACCCGATGGGAAACCGCAGCACGTGGGAGTGATTGGGTTGGGAATCGGTACACTCGCCAATTACGCACGACCTGAGGATCGATTCCGATTTTACGAAATTAACCCCGATGTAATTTCGATGGCCAACGAACATTTCACCTGCCTGAAAAACAGCCGTGGTGCTGTGACTGTGATCGAAGGAGATGCTCGATTGGTCCTCGACGCTGAGCCCGATCAACGATTCGACATACTGGTCCTGGACGCATTCTCCGGCGATGCCATACCAGTCCATCTACTTACTGCCGAGGCCATGCAAATATACCGGCGCCACTTGAAGCCAGATGGCGTGTTGGCATGCCATATTTCCAATCTTCACTTCGATCTGCGACCGGTCGTAGCGGGGCTAGCCAAACAACACAACCTAGCTCAACAAACTTACTCAAACCGCGTCGATCCTCGCATGGCAATAAACGAGGGACTGTGGGTTCTCCTGTCGCCCACTGAATCCTTGTTGCCGCCGGATTGCGATCGACCGACGGCAAAGCCCCGCCAGCCGATCCTATGGACCGATGAGCGCAGCAACTTGTTTGAGATCCTGCGATAGACGCAATCAAAATACCAGCCCAACGCGCAAGCAAGTGCGTGCCAGGTGTTGCGCACTCGCTTGCGCGTCGGGCTGGTATTGGTACTTCCACGACTGAAGTCAAGCTATCCAGTCGTAAATCACGTTGCCAGATATATCAGTCAAGCGAAATTCTCGACCTTGGAATTTGTAGGTCAGTCGCTGGTGATCAAGTCCTAGTAAGTGGAGCACGGTTGCGTTCAGATCGTGAACATGCACGGGATTCTCGACGATGCCCATACCAAATTCGTCGGTCTTGCCGTACGACACTCCTCCGCGAATTCCGCCACCGGCCAGCCAAACAGTGAACGCATCTTTGTGGTGATCGCGGCCAGGTGCGGTCTTATTGCCAGTGCCGTCGATGCCTTGAGCCAGTGGCGTCCGCCCGAATTCGCTGCCCCAAATCACTAGCGTATCGTTCAATAGCCCGCGTTGCTTGAGGTCGCTGATCAAGGCCGCAGCACCCTGATCGACATCTTTGCACTTAGTAGCGATGCGGTTGATCAAGTTGTTATGATGGTCCCAATCGCTGTCGTATAGCTCGATCAGTCGAACGCCACGCTCGACCAATCGCCGCGCCAGTAAACAGTTATTAGCGAACGACGCTTTGCCGGGAGTGGCTCCATACAGCTCCAACGTCTGGGCAGATTCATCGCGGATGTTCATCAACTCTGGCACGCTCGACTGCATGCGGTAAGCCATCTCATATTGGCTGATCCGCGTCGCGATTTCGGGATCACCGACTTCCTCCAAGCGAACCTGATTGAGCGACTTAGCAGCGTCTAAGATGCGCCGCCGACTCTCGGAAGTTTGCCCCTCGGGATTGTTGAGATACAGTACGCTTTCGCCTGCGGAACGAAATTGAATTCCTTGATGGACGCTGGGCAGAAATCCGCTGGAATACATGCTGGAACCTGCACCTCCGGGCGGTCCACTGAGCAGTACGACATAGGCTGGCAGATCTTCATTTACTGAACCCAAGCCGTACGTAACCCAAGATCCAAAACTCGGCCGTCCGCCGCGGCCAAAACCGGTGTGCAAGAAGATTTGAGCCGGCGCATGATTGATTTCCTCGGTGTGTACTGAGTGCACCACACACAGTTCATCAGCAACTGTTCCCAGATTTGGCAACGTCGATGCCAAATGATGCCCGCACTTGCCATAAGGTCGGAATTTGGATTGCGAACCAGATAGCCGCAGTTGGCCACCGATGAATGCAAAGCGTCGCCCGTGCAACAATGATTCCGGGCACAATTCGCCATCGCGTTTAATTAACTCTGGTTTAGGATCATATAGGTCCAAGTGAGACGGTGCCCCAATCATATGCAAGTAGATCACACTCTTGGCTCGAGGCGCAAAGTGCCCGACCCTGGCAGAGAGCGGATTGTTGGCATCAGCGCGAGTGGAACTGAGCAATGAGGCGATCGCAGTCGCGCCCAAACTCAAGCCAGTGCCTTGAAGGAATCGACGGCGATCGGGAACGTAAATCGTCTGATCCATGGACTACTCTCTAGTTATCGTCTCGTCGAGATTCAACAGCGTGGTCGCCACTGCATACCAAGCTTGACGGATGTTGTCGGGAGAGCTGTTGCTGATAGCGCTGTGCAGTTCATTTTCAAAGAGCTGCCGCAATACGGAAACTTCGCGCTGGCTGGGTAATCGCGCCGTGGCAGTTTGAAATGCATAGCGTAGTTGAGCGTCGAGGTCCTCGGTCGGGAACTCATTCTGCACGTGGCCAGCAAAGGCCTGCGCAGCTCGAACGTACACCGGATCGTTTAGCAACGTTAGCGCTTGTAATGGAGTGTTGGAGCGACTTCGCTTGACACGACATGCCAATCTGGATGTCGAGTCAAACGTTATGAAACTTGGATACGGCGACATGCGCTTCAATACGACGTAGATGCCGCGCCGAAACTCGTCTTCGCCAGGGCTGACCTGATAATCGTATTTGTCGCCGCCAACCTTGGTCCATAAGCCTTCGGGTTGTGGAGGCCGAATGGGCGGTCCGAACTGCTTCAAACTGAGCAAGCCGGAAATTGCCAAAGCGTTGTCTCGAACAGATTCAGCAGGCAAGCGAAACCGAGCTCCCCGCGCCAACAGCCGATTGTCGGGGTCTAGTGCGAGAGCCGGTTGACTGATGCGGGAGGATTGCCGATATGTTTGGCTGGTTAGAATTTGTCGCAGCACGGCTTTCTGCGACCAGTCTCGTTCCATGAACTCGACCGCCAACCAATCAAGCAGCTCGGCATGGCTGGGCGCGTCGCCTTTCAGCCCAAAATCTTCGGGTGTGGTCACCAAACCGTTACCGAAAATTTCTGCCCACATTCGATTTACCACGACGCGCGCGACCAGCGGATTCTGCTTGGACACGAGCCACTGAGCCAAGCCAAGGCGATTGCGCGGTGCGTTGCTTAGCGGCGAATGCAACACCGCGGGCGTGGCTGGCTCAACTACGTCCGTGGGGCTACGAAAATCGCCGCGCGCGAACATTGTCGACAAGCGCGGGGCAGAAACTTCTTCCATTACCAAAGTCTTGGACGATTGCAGCTTGCTCTGCTCCTCCTCCAGCTCCATCAATTCCTTGCGCAATCGAGCCAGTTGCGGGTTGTCGACCACTGGCGCCGGGATGGCCTGAGCATAGTCGTCCACTAGCGCCGATAAACGAAGGCGGCCAATCGTGCGCGCGTTGCCGGAGTTCTGAACCAAGCGAATTTGCAACTTCGCAATGCCGTCAATGGCCTGAGCGTCGACCAGCCGAAACGCTATCCAATGATCCTTAAAAAATTGGGGCGCGATCGCCCAGCCGGTTTTTGCATCGTTGTCGATAGCGTTGTTCGCCAAAAAACCACTCTGGGAAAAATCAGCCTTGGCATCGGCCAATCCGATTCTTTCTCGCACAATCTTGCCGGTGGAATCCAACCCATTTACTTCGATCGAGTTCAAAACAAAATTCGGTCGCTTGACATCGCCACGCCCTGGCCCTTTGCCTGGCAATGACGGGTCAATCAGAGTTTCAATCAGTAGGCCAACCAAATTCGGCTGTGTAAGGGGAACCACCATCACATAAGTGTCGACATCAGGTGGATCTTCCTGTAACAGTACGGAACCGTCGTCGAGAATTTTGAAAGTAGAGCCGTTGACGGATTCGAACTGCACTGGGCGCAGCAATTGTCGCCGCTCTATCGAACCGGCGGGCGCACCAGGTGATAGAGGTTCGGTCCCATTGGGCGCCAGCCGATTTGTCGCCTGATCGAGTTCGCGTTTAGCGCGCGCGATCCGATCTGCCAATTCGTTAGCGCGAGATTCGTCTGTCGACTTCATGGTCAGGTAGGGACCGATGAATCGAATCGACCCGGGAACATTCGGATTGGCTCGATCTGCTTCGATGGTCGTCTGATTAAAGTAGGCGAACAGGCCATAGTATTCTTTACGAGTGAACGGATCATATTTGTGGTCATGGCATTGTGCGCATTCGAGCGAGGTGCCTAACCATACATAGCCGAGCGTGTTGACGCGATCGACTATTTGATTGAATCGATTCTCCTCTGGATCGGTTCCCGCTTCGACGTTACACGGGGCACAACGATTGAATCCAGTCGCGATCAACTGGGATTGTGAAGCATTGGGAAGCAAATCGCCGGCCAGTTGCTCGATGGCGAATTGATCGAACGGCATGTCTTCGTTGAGGGCGCGAATAATCCAGTCTCGATAAGCCCAAACATCGCGCAAATCATCTCGCTGAAATCCATGGGAATCTGCATAGCGAGCCGCATCTAGCCACGGTCTAGCCCACTTTTCGCCATACTGCGGCAGTCCCATCAATTGATCCACCAGACTTGCCACGGCAGCATCCAGATCTTGTTGCGCCAGCGACCGAAAGTCCTCCACCGCTCCAACTGTTGGCGGCAACCCAATAACATCCAAGTAAATTCGGCGGCAAAGTGTTCTTAAGTCCTCAACTTCAGCGAAAGACATCCCTGCGTTGCGCAAACCGGCAGCAACAAACGCATCCAGAGGGTTCGCAAAGACATGGCCATCGAGGCCCGGTGGCTCGACTTTCTTGGGCACGATATAAGCCCAATGCGGCTGGTTCGCCGCATGAGAGGACCAGGGTGCTCCACGGTCGATCCATTGCGTCAGTTTGTCGATATCGCTGGCAGATAGTACGTTTCCGCGCTGCGGCATCACATCGTCGTCGTCCTTGGGCAACACGATGCGCCTCAGCAATTCGCTGGTAGCAGTTTTTCCAAGGTCGATCGCCGGTCCGCCGGCACCACCGCGCATCATCGCGTCGCGCGAATCCAGTCGCAAACCACCTTCCTGTTTTTCTCGGCCGTGGCATTCAATACAAGCACGGTTCAAAATGGAAAATGCTTCGTTGCTCAACTTTTCTAACTCAGCGTCCGCACCGAAAACTGGGATAGCCAGCGACCAGATGGCAATTGCCACGGACGATCCAAGAGTTTTCATGACCATTCCACTGCCAGCCTCGCAAGACGAAAGATCTCGAACGCCAATAATTATAACAGCTCAACAGCGCCGTCGAATGGTTAATAACATTCGCTATTTACCCGCAACGACGACGTTTATGGGGCGTCCCTCAAGGAATGCAATCACATTCTCGACGACGCCAGAGTTCAGTAGTTCGACACCTTCGGGAGTTTGATCGGCACAATGCGGAGTGAGAACCACTTGTGCGCAGCTTAGGATGGGATGATCGGCGGGCAGCGGTTCCTTCGAATAAACATCAATCGCGGCACCCGCCAAATGGCCGTTGTGCAAAACTTCGACGAGCGCCATTTCGTCCACGACGGCACCACGCGCGGTATTAATTAGCAGACTGCCCGGCTTCATCATGCGCAGCTCTTTCTCGCCCAACAATTGGCGACTCTGAGGTGTCAGGGGAAGGTGCAAGCTGACTACGTCGCTCTCTCGCAATAGTTCGTCGAACTCTCGAAAGGTCACGTTCAATTTCGCGGCTCGTTCTGGCGTCGGATGAAACGTCCAAGCAATCACTCGCATGCCCAGAGCGTTTGCCAGTCGCGCCATTTCCGCGGCTATCGGACCTGCTCCGATCACTCCCAAGGTTTTGCCCGCCAGCGTCATATTTTGCAAACCTGGCCATCTGCCCGCCTTGAGTTCAAGCGTGTGAAAGGCCGCTCGTTTCGCGGCGGCCAACATCAACCCGAAAGCATGTTCAGCGACCACTTTGGCAGTCCGGCCAGGTAGGTTGCACAGCGTAATGCCCATCTGCCGAACGGTTTGCAGGTCGAATGAATCGGTGCCGATACCACATACTGTGATCATCTTCAGCCGTGACAATTGTTGCAGCACTTCGGCAGGCCATTTCACCGAACTGCGCGAATTTATCAGACAATCCGCCTCGCGAGCACGAAGCACTTGTTCGGCGTGGTCTGCTGGCCGAGTGTCATACAACACTACGCGGCCATAGTTTCTCAATCGTTCTAACTGTGGGGAACCGGCAATCTGGGCGGGATCGTCGCCGGGAATAACGATCACAGGCTTTTCGATTTGGGACACGGCAAGAAATCTATCGCTTTCCGGGTTCAGTATGCTTGTGTGCGACCATTTACGAAGGGCTACAATATAGCCGACTTTGGCTCGTTGATAACTTTCCCTCACAACATTGATTGGAGCAACCATGAAAGATTCGGCACCCTCCTCCACAGATCGCAAAACAGAATCGCGCCCTGATTCTTCACGTCGCAATTTTTTGGCAGCGATGTCAGGTGCGCTCGCTGCTGGCGCTGTCGCCACAACAGCCGTTGCGCGAGATTATGGCCCCAACGCCCCTCCCACTCGATATCCAGAACCTGATGTCGTTGTCCTAGACGATCGTTTCAAGAAGTACAAACTCGGCAACAGTCCCATTCAGCGACTTTACCACAGTCCTGAAATGCTGTGGGCCGAAGGTCCCGCCTGGAACGGCGTCGGACGCTATCTGCTGTGGAGCGACATTCCGCGGAATATTCAACTTCGTTGGTTGGAAGAGGACGGGCACGTAAGCACTTTCCGTAATCCAGCCGGGCACAGCAACGGAAATACTTTCGATTTCCAGGGTCGTCAAATATCCTGCCAGCACGGAACTCGCAAGGTCGTTCGCTACGAATACAACGGCGAAGTCACTGTGTTGGCCGAAATTTTTGACGGCAAGTCGCTGAACGGACCGAACGATGCGGTCGTACATCCCAACGGCGATATCTGGTTCACCGATCCCGGATATGGAGGATTGATGAACTACGAAGGAGTCCGCGCAAACACCGGATCCGTGCAACCGTACCAGAAAGAGGCGATCTATCGCATCGATGCCAAGTCGGGACAAATTCACAAAGTCGCTGACCAAATCCACAAACCCAACGGTTTGTGTTTCTCGCCTGACTACAAAAAGCTGTACGTGGCCGATACTGGCAAATCGCATTACCCCGACGCCGTAGAAGATATCAAGGTGTGGGACGTCGTCGGCGAAAAGACTCTAGCCAACGTCAAACAATTCGCTTCGATGGCGCTAACGATCAACGGAGTCAAGAAAGCCGGATTTGCCGACGGAATTCGCGCGGATGTCGATGGCAACATTTGGGCGAGTTCGGGCTGGGTTGGCGACGGATACGACGGTGTCCACATCTTCGCGCCTGACGGCACCCGCATTGGGCAAATCTTGCTGCCAGAGATATGCGGCAACGTGTGCTTCGGTGGCTCCCGACGCAACCGATTGTTCATGACTGCCAGCACGTCGCTGTATGCCGTCTACGTCGAGACCACGGGCGCTCATATTTCTTAAGCGCGCCTGCTATAGATCGGCGACGTGATGCCAACAAGCTCAGGAAATTCAAACTCGGTGGGAATCGCTTTTCTACGATCGATTCCCGCCACCACGGTAAACAATTGCAACTCGGTCCGAGGAAATCGCTCAGTGCCTGCAATATTCAGATTCATGCTTGTCCTATTTTCCGCATCAGCGATGGGTTACCACGTTGCCGCCGCCGATTTGACGCATGGACCGATGCTGGGAGCGGTTACTCAATCGGGCGTGCGCGTGTGGGGCCGAACCTCTGGGCCAGCCAACTTGCAAGTACGTTTCGGCACCGAATTTGAAAAGCTCGACGCTACCTCGACCGCGTCGACCAAGACGCAATTGGAGCACGATTTTGCCGGTTGGTTGTCGCTGGAACCACTCAAGCCCGATGCTCGTTACTACTTTCAATTTCTGGTCGATGGTCGAGCTGCTGGCGAGGTGGGATCGTTTCGGACGTTGCCTGCGGCCGCCGACTATCGACACGCGGAGCATAATCCTAAGGGTTTATTCAACTTCCGCTTTGAATTTGGCTCATGTGCCAACCAGAACCCTGAACATGGCATTGGGCCAAGTTTGCCGACTTATGATACGCTGGTTCGTCAGGAGGCTGAAAACGTTCACTTTGCGATCATGAATGGCGACTGGTTGTACGAGGAATTGCGCGGTTACTCGGCAGATCAATGGCGCGCGCAAGTTGGTGTAACTGGCGGCCAGACTCCTACGGCTGTGAGGTTGGCGCCCTCGATTGCCGGTGTGTGGGAAAACTACAAACTGTACATGCGACGAGCACCCAACTTGATGGAATGGCATCGTCGAGTGCCGAGTTATTTTACGTTCGATGACCACGAACTGGTTAACGATATTCGAGGCTGTGCAACAGTCGGCTTTCGCGAGCGTCGGACCGTTTTTCGCGATATCGGAATTCAAGCTTGGCACGACTATCTCGGTTGGGCCAATCCGATTCCCGCAACTGCACCGATTCATTTTGGTCAGGCTCGATTTCAAACCGGCAGCGATATCTTGGTGGACTCGACCAGCGACTTCACGAATCTCAACCTACAAGACTTGCCGACGTTGCACGTACATTGGGGAACTCAAACTGCCGGCGAGAACGACATGAAGTTCGACGACGACAAACTGGGCGATCCGAATTCTCGGGTGTACCAAGTTGTCGGGCGATTGGACAAACACCGGTTGCGTATTCAGCCGCCCGCGGTCGCCGATAGCGTGTCGAGTTACTCGATTGGTCGACGCAACTACACCAGTTTTCGAGTTGCCAATTGCGAATACTATCTGTTGGACTTAAAGACCTATCGACAGATGCACGATCCGAAACATCCCGCCAAGCCCGGCCTGACCATGCTGGGTCAAGCTCAAAAGCGATGGCTGCTGGAATCGATGCAGCAGAGTAGCGCGGATTTCTTTTTTATTGTCTCCTCCAATAACTTCATGATTCCTCACGATGGCGCCGGCGGATTTGAGTTTGCCGAAGGGAAAGATGATGCTTGGACGGCATTGCTGGACGAACGCGAACAAATGCTCACAGCCTGGGAAGCACTTAATAAACCAGTCTTCATTCTGACGGCGGATCTGCATAACAGCTTTGCGATCAAGATTACCGATCGCATTTGGGAGTTTGCATCTGGTCCACACAATTCGGTAAACCATGTGCCCGCCAACGACGAAGGTGGACGTCCCGCGACTGGACTGTACAAATCCGGCTCGCGAGTTTGCGATATACGCTGGTCGACCTATATTCAGCCAGACCTTGAGCGATTGCAGAGACTGTATCCGATGTATTGCGTTGCTCAAGTCAACAACGTTTACAATATGCCCAAGAAACTCGGCGACAGCCGCTGGGTCGCATATCCACATCCTCAAATTGTCTTCCAATATTTCGATGGTCGAACCGGGCAACTGCGGTATGCCGAGTCAATATCGGTCCCCAGATCGACCAACAAATAGCTTGCTGCGCGACCCCTGCCGGCCGCTCAGCGCGAGCTGAGCACTTGGAGCTTCAAATTGCTGAACTGCGTCATTACTGGCAGCAGGGCGACATAGGGATTGCCTCCGTCCAGCGGGCTTTCCAGAAATTTGATATGGCCTGTGCCAATCAGGCCGCCTGTGGTCGCGTCGAGCGGCAACCATCGCTGGTTAAGCCACGCCTCGACCCACATGTGGTAGGCCATGCTCGGTTGCGGTTGGCTATTGGTGTAAACCAGCCCGCTGGCGATTCTTGCGGGAATTCCTCGATTGCGTAACAACGCGACCAACAGCACCGAGTGTTCCGTACAATCACCTTCTAACGCTTGCGCGACTTCGCGTGCGCTAGCGAACGCGCGCGAGAAATTTTTCTTGCTGATGCGTTCGAAGACCCCACGCGTCAGTTTGGCAGCTATCTCCACAGGTTGCTGTGACTGGCCAACTAGATCGATCGCTAATCTCTCGATCAGCGGATCATCGGACTGGATCACGGTCGAAGCTGTTCGACAAGCATCGGTTGGTGGATCGAGTTCAATTTCCTTGGCCAGGGAGGATGTTGGCCGAATCTGATAAACGGTCACTTCAGCACTGCGCGCCGTGATTGAATGCAGGGTTTGATTCGATCGTGGTGAAATCAATCCAAACGGATCGACATCATTGGCGTCGATGCGATAAACCGTCTGTGAGGCTTGATGTGGGTCCTGTTTCAAGCCTTCGATTGGGATCGCAGTAGTCGTTACCAAGTCGACCAGCGATTCCGAATCGATGCGCTGAGCAACTTCGCGAGTGGCGCGAAAGGTTTGCAGATTCCAGCCCGTCAGCAGCACACTCTTGATGACCTCACCGTTGACGTTGATCCAGTTGCGCGTCTTCAGCATGTTGCTGCCGGCCTGCAGCGTAACGTCGATCGGTAATAACTTTGCCAAGGAATCCGTCCCAACTGGAGTGTCTTCCCATTGTCCAGCGAGCAGTTCGACTTTGGCGAATTGGTGCAGCAGCTCTACAAACACGACTGCTGCATATCGATCTTTGGGTTGCATAGGACGACGAAGCAATATTTGCTGAATTCCCATTGGTCCCCAAACCCCGTCGGGCGTCGCAATTTCAGCAATTGACTTCTGAGGATTGGTGGGCTGAGCGAGATCTCGTTCCGTCAATTTCAGTTTGCCATTGAAAACACTCCCGGATGTTTCCGTATGCTGTTTTCCGGCGCGCTGCGTCTCGGTCAGCGTGCGCAACGAACCATCCGCATCTTCGATTGATTCGACCACCAGTTCTTGCCGCACGCGTTGGCCGGCACGGGCGACTTCCAAAACGCTTCGGCGGCTGATTCGCAACTTGGCCGCACCCATCGATTTCGAAGGTTCAACGAGAACATGCGAAAACCCAATTCGTTTACGCTCCAGGTAAAGGACTTCCCAATACTCGTAGGGCAATTTGGCAACTTCGATCCACGGACGTCCTCCGGAGTCTTGCAAGTGGCTTGTTGGTTCCGCTTCGGGTTGTACGTCCGCAGCGACCGTCGCCTGAGTTTCCGCGGGCTTGGCGGGTGCTAAAGCAAATTCGCTAGGTGGTCGACGGGACATGTCAGGAGCGTATCCGCAACCGGCCAGTGTAAATGACCAAGCGGCCCAACTCGCGGTAATGCACTTACAAATATCGAGTTTCATATTGTTGAACATCCTCGTCGAATCTCGGCCTCACGTACCCTGACGATCTTTAACAGTATAGCCTAAAGGCGCGCGAATCCTCTCTGGGCGTGGCGTCGGCTCAGGTTGTGTCGATTCTAACGACCAATTGCTGTCATGGTCACACGGAAAGTCGATGAACCAGGTCGACTTTGAGTTTCCGGGCTCGACAGTGACCTAGCTTTTCGTATCGGTTGAAGCAACTGCTTTGGCCGCAACAGCGAACGCAATCGAAAAACTACCCCCGGACAGTATTGCGAGAGGACCATGGCGTCGAAGCAAGGTTTCCCAACTAGCAGTTCATTGCAAAGTGTGCAATCGACCGTTCCACCTATCACCGGCTTTGAACAACTGTCGGAACGACAGCTAGAAGAGCATCTGGAGGTCTTTCGCTACGGAACGTTTGACCTTACGGACGCAATTCGACCATCGGTCCAACTGCAAATCGTGCCGCGCCAGGGCTTTCGTCACGATACGTACGTCGATCCGACCAGCAAGTCCAAAGTTTCAGTCATTATGGCTGCGGCGTCGCGGGAGCGATTATTTGATCTGTTTATCGATATGATCAGTACACTCGGCCAGGTCGTCGACGTCGTGCTGGAGACCAGCCACTATCGCAACGGCGGAAACCACGAGGATTTCTACCGCGAACACATCGACATGCCGGTACTGAAAAGCATTCTTTACGACTACGAAGAATTGTTGCTGAACGATGGCTGCGCTGGCGTCGCCGTGCTGAACCCCTCGCGTCAGCAGGAAGTGCAGTTTGACGAACACAAAATGATCATCGCTTACGGTTCGCCGCTGGAGAGCTTTGAACGCGTACTGATTAACCACGATGTCTACTGCGACAAAGACATTCGCTTCATCACCGAGGCCGAGCACGTACACTCAAGCAGCGATGACCTGTACTCACAGTTTGAATCTCTGTGCATGCGACTAGGTATGGAGATGGAACCTGACGCGGATTCGATCTGCCAATAAGTCGAGCGATTCTAGATGGACAGCGCCACTTTCATTTGCATTGGAAAGAACAAGTCGTTGCAGCGAAATCGTTTAACGAACGTGGGATAAGCTTCCAGCTTGTCAACCTGTAGCGGAGTTTCGCCATTGCTTGCACAAGATATTGACAAGCTGGAAGCTTATCCCACGTTCGTTGAACGGTATTGGGGTTAAACGACGAAATGGCTAGGACCAAAAGCCATACCTTGCACACAAAATGGCGCTGTCCAATTAG
>SYJV01000080.1 GCA_005798335.1 Planctomycetaceae bacterium
GTCGTTGGCTCAAAGCCATCGTCAAGTGCCGCTTGGACGACATCCCAATGAACACTACCATATCCGTGCCCGACATCAAAGATGACACCTCGATCTACCGCGGCCCGGACCGCAGGGTGAATCTTCCCGGTATCGTCGGTCACACGTGTGCTGCCGCCTTTAAAACAATGGGTGATGCAGTCGCCTGGAGCAAGTGACTCGGCGAGTTCCGGTATCGACATCGGACACTCGCCGATATGTACCATCAACCACGTTTGCGACTCGCGCGCAGCGCGAATCGCAGCCCGCAGATTCGACCAGCCTTGTTCGCCGTCACCAATAATGTGTTTGCCGGCGCGTATCTTTACACCAATGGCCACATCGCTATGTCGACGAATTGTGGCAACCACGCCCGCGGGATCGGCATAGCGCGGGTCCAGCAGCTCACCCAAGTTGGCTGCGATCAGCCCAATGCACGATAGATTTACCAGGGCCAACACCTGCGTCTGTGAACGATCGATATCCTCTCGTCGGAAGGCGTCGAAATTGTATGATCCCGCCGAGCCGGCGTCGAGCAGCGTCGTGACACCGCCGGCGGCACATAAAGAGTCAGGCTCCAGACCAATCGGTGCATGTGTGTAAACATGAACGTGCAAGTCGATCAGACCGGGGACAACCAACTGGCCACGGGCGTCGATGACCTGGCCGGCTTGAAAATCTGCGAGGTTGTCAGCCAATGCCATGATCCGATCGCCACTGACCGCTAAATCGCTCGGACCAGAAATCCCCTGCGACGGATCGATGACTCTACCGCCACGAATGAGAATGTCACATTGCATGGGTGAATTACTTTCGGAATTATGGGATGATTGTCTTTCAATTCTGGGGCCAAGCCACCAACATGTAAATTTCGCGAAGCAGCTATCGACCCTAATTGAAAGCGATGACTGATCGCGGTGCAAGGAGTGAGTTATGAGAGTGAGCAACGTGCATGTGACGATTGTCGACGTTCCACAGATTGCGCCCATCGCTCCCTACCGTTCACACGTCCGCAGTAGTTCGACGACGCGCAGTGCAATAGTGCAAGTCGAAACGACCGATGGGTTGACCGGCTGGGGCGAGCACAATGTAAATTTTCTCGAGGGCGTTAGCGGCCTGCGGATGCAACAGCAGGCGCGCGACTGGCTGATCGGTAGAGATCCGCAGAACATCAACGGCTTTCATCGCGACTGTCAAATGGAGAACCGACTAAAGTCAGGCATCGAGATGGCCTTATGGGACTTGTGCGGCAAGGCTCTGGGTGTGCCGGTGGCTGTCCTGCTAGGAGGGATTGTGCGTGAGCGAGTGGAAGTCGCCGCATGCATGGGGATCCAATCGTACGAGCGGGCCGGCGAGATTGCCGCGTACTACGTCGAGCAAGGATTCCGAACGCTCAAGACCAAAGCCGGCGCGAACATGCACGAAGACGTCGAAATGGTCCGCGGGGTGCGCGACGCGGTAGGCGACAAGCTCCAACTGCGGGTCGATCCGAACCGAGCCTATTCGCCCCAGCAGGCCGCGGAATTGTGCAAACTATTGGCCCCTTACAATCTCCAGTATCTTGAACAGCCCATTCCGGCAGAGCCATTGTCCGATGCCAAGTGGCTACGCTCGCAGACGACTGTACCGATTGCGTTGAATGAAAGTGTGACCGATCCTGGAAGCGTGTTGGCAATTCTAGAAGCGCACGCCGCCGCCTTTATTTTGCCGGATACCCACATCGCGGGCGGAATCCTGCCCTGTTTGACCATTGGTCGAATCTGCGAGGCGGCAGGTATTCCGTGTATCATGCACTGCGGCCATGACCTTGGTCCCAAGACCGCAGCTATGGTTCACGTGGCAGCGGCCTGTCAAGCTTATTCGCTGGCCAACGACACGACCTATTTTGGCTTGGAAGACGACATCATCACCGAGCGAATCGAAATCCGCGATGGGTGCATTTCGATAACCCACAAACCTGGACTGGGCATCGAGGGCGACCCCGCCAGGATTGCCCGATACAAAGTAGATTGTTGACGTGACACACGAAGCCACATGAAGCCATACAAAGGAAACCATGGATCTGTTTGAACAGTTCGGTTTGACTCGCGTAATTAACGCTTGCGGTAAGATGACACATCTGGCCGGTGCGATCGTATTGCCGGAGATCGCCGCGGCCGCCAGAGAGTCGCTCAACCACTTTTTCCTATTGGACGAACTGCAAGCTGCCGCCGGACGAATCATTGCGGAGACTACTGGCGCGGAGAGTGGCTGTGTGACGGCGTGCACCTCGGCCGGAATCACGTTGAGTGTGGCGGCCAGCATGACCGGGACAGACATGGCCAAGGTTTTGCAATTGCCCGATACAACGGGCATGCCAAGCCGTGTCTTGATTCAAAAGGGCCACTGCATCAATTATGGCCATCCCATAACGCAAGCGATTCGTTTATCGGGAGCCCAGGTAGTCGAAGTCGGGGTCGTGAACCGTTGCACGCCGGAAGAATTGCGCTATGAGCTTGGCAAAGGGGGCGTCGCGGCAGTGGTGCACGTCGAATCGCATCACACAGTGCGCTACGGCTGGGTACAACTGCCAGCACTTGTCAAACTCTCCAGTGAATTCGAAGTGCCGGTAATCGTCGATGGCGCTGCGCAGGACCAGAGGCTGCGCGAACTGGTCGGCACCGGTGCTTCGCTCGTATTGACCAGCGCGCACAAGTATCTGTGTTCGACTACGGGGGGCATCGTGGCGGGACGCAAAGCCATGGTTGACGCAGTCTATTTACAAAACCAAGGCATCGGCCGTCCCATGAAGGCCGGGAAAGAAGCGATCGTCGGTGCGATGGCCGCCCTGCAATACCGAAATCGACAAGATATGCATGCTTGGACTGTCGAACAGAATCGCAAAGTCGCCCTCATTCTGGAGTACTTGAAAGATATCCCAGAACTTAAGCTTAGCGTCGACCCGGATCCCAATGGTTGCCCGTTTTCTCGAGTCCGATTGACACCCGCCGGCAGTAATGGACTGCACTCTGCTGCGGCCTTGAACACATGCTTGGCTGCGGGCTCTCCGTCAATCGTCTTGCGAGCGCACCGCCTTGACGAGGGCTACGTTCATATCGATGCCATCGAAATGACCGATGATGAGATCGAGTACGTGTGTCACAGAATTTGCGAGTTTTATCAAGGTGACTAATCGCCCAACCCATTTCCGCTGGAACATCTTTGCGCTAGCCTGTGGCACTTCATGGCTCTTGTATTTGCATCGCTATGTATTTGGTCTGATCAAGCCGGTTCTGGCCGAAGAGTTTGACTTGGGCAAAGACGAACTCGGATTCCTGGACAGCGCATTTTCATTATCTTACACGGGCTTTCAGATCCCGCTGGGCGTAGCGACTAACGCCTTCGGCGTCCATTGGACGTTAACGTGCATGCTGGTCGTGTGGTCGATCGGACTGGGGTTACACGCGTGGGCTCCGAATACGAGTTACCTTTGTGCGGCTCGCGCAACGCTTGGATTAGGGCAATCGGCCGCGTATGCCGCATTGGCACAGATCACGAAATCCTGGTTCCCTCGCAGCGTGCGAACGACCCTTCAGGGTTGGCTGGGAGTCTTTTTCGGGCGAATTGGAGGGCTGTCGGCGAATTTTTTGGTCGGCTCGGTTATGCTCGGCATGTTCGCATTGCCCTGGCGATCCGCCGTTTACGCGATTGCAGGCGTTGGAATTTTCCAAGCGATATTGTTCGCACGGTATTTCCGAAACTCACCGCGCCACCATCCACGAGTGAATGATGCCGAAGTGGAGTTGATCGAGGAAGGGGAAGGTCCGAAATCGGCATTCGAACCGCGGATGCGCTTGGGCGAAATGTTGCGACGCATGAGCCCGCGGTCGCTCTGCAATATTTTGATGCTCAATCTGCAAACCATTCTGAGCACCCTAGCGGACAATATTTTCTCGGCCTGGATTCCACTGTTCCTATGGGAAGTGCACAAATTGAAATTTACCGAGATGGGCTTCTATGCCTCGCTGCCATTGCTTGGGGGTGCCTTAGGTGGAGTGTTCGGCGGTTGGTTAAACGACAAAGCGATCGCCCAGACAGGCAATCTTCGCTGGTCGCGCGTCGCCGTGGGCGCGACAGGCAAGGGAATCGCCGGTGTTTTGCTGCTGACGTCTCTGATGTGGTTTGACAATCCACAGCTATTCTGCTCAGGTCTCTTCTTTGTGAAATTCTTTTCCGATTGGAGTCTGGTGACTACCTGGGGGTGCGTGACGGACATCGGCGGTCAAGCATCGGCGACCATTTATGCGATCAACAACTCCGTGGCCGGAATCGGTTCCATTTTGGGACCAGTGCTGTATGGGATGGTGGCAGAGCATTATGGTTGGGTACCGGTATTCGTCACCGGGGCCTTGACGTACATCGCATGCGCGCTGACTTGGTTGATGATCAATTGCGAGATTTCGGTGATCGACAAGCTCACATGAGAATATCCAGACTCGCACATTTCGAAGGGCTGGCTACGGCTCGGCATTGTCGATGCACATTCTTGCTCGCATCGGCGTTGATTGCACTGTTCGTGCCAATGCTACGTGCGTCTGAGAACGAAGAATACTTTGAGGCAAAGATTCGCCCACTGCTCATTGAACGCTGTTTCAAATGTCATGCGGACTCCGAGTCGAAGGGTGGGCTTCGGCTGGATTCACGCGAGGCGGCGTTCAAAGGGGGCGAATCCGGTGCCGCGATTGTTGACGGCAAGCCCGAGGAAAGCCTGCTGCTTCAAGCGGTTCGTCATGCGAACGGACTGAAGATGCCGCCCGATGGGAAGCTGACAGCGGCGCAGATTGAGGCACTGACTCTTTGGATTCGCGCTGGCGCCGTCTGGCCGAATGCGGCTGCGAAAGTGTCGACCAAAAGTACCGATACCTCGGCCATCTCGGCGCCGCGGCTACCCAACGACGGAGATCTCGCTGAGGCACTGCAACTATGGCTGCGAGCAGACTCATTGCAATGGACCGATGGCGAAAGCGTCCCTGTCTGGCCAGACCAAAGCGGACATGGTCGCGATCTGTCGGTGACGAAAGGGATTCGCGAAGGGGGAGTCGGCGGTCCTGCGAATTTCATACGGCAGAGCAACTTGAATGGCCGCCCAGCAGTGCGGTTCACGCAGTCGACCGGGCTAGCCTCTTCGCCTGGAAACCACGTCGACATACGCGGGGATGCCGCGTTGACCATCTTCCTGGTGTTGAACCTCGCTCGCTTCGAGGGCCAACCATCGCACTCCTCGGTTTTCGGTGTTGGGAATCCCGCCCATTCGGGAGACCCAGGCAAACCGCTGGCGGCACTCGTCGAGATCGATCAGACGAAACAGTTCTCGCTCGATTTGGCGGGTGGTTGGGGGCACGACGCAGTGCTGGCACCAGGATCGTTCCAACCCCACTTCGGCAAGTCGATCATTGTGACCTTCGTCAAGACTCCGGGTGCCATAAAAGATACCACACGCTTCTACATTAACGGCAAGTTAGCCGGACCGATCGAGGGACAGCCTGTCACGGGGCGCGACGGAGTGCCTGATATCCAGCATCGTACGGATATCGGCGTCTTCCTGGGAAAGGCACTCAATTGGTGTGGCGCGATTCAAGGTGATATCGGCGAGGTGTTGCTCTACAACGCCGCGTTCAATGATGCCGATCGAACGGGCGTAGAGGTCTATCTCGGTGAGAAGTTCGGTCTCTGGATCGATGAAGAACGGAGTGTTGCGAAAAAAGCGGTCTACACCGACGCGGAAAAAAGCCACTGGGCCTACCAACCCGTCCGTCAAGTTCAGCTTCCCAACGTGAAGAATAAAGCATGGGTACGCACTCCGGTCGATCGTTTTGTGCTGATGGCGCTAGAAGACAACTCGCTGAGTCCGCCACCAGAAATCGACAAGCGGACTTTCCTCCGCCGAGTGACGTTCGACCTGACCGGCCTTCCGCCGACTCCGGAGGAGGTTGATGCCTTTCTGGCAGATGCCTCGCCACAAGCCGATGAGACCGTCGTCGATCGGCTACTCAAATCGCCCCATTATGGCGAGCGGTGGGGGCGTCATTGGCTTGACCTTGTGCGCTACGCTGAGTCGACGGCAAATGATGCGAATGCTGTTATGAGGTATGCGTGGCGCTACCGCAACTATGTAATTGACGCGTTCAACGGCGACCTCCCGTACGATCAGTTCCTCATCGAACAATTAGCGGGGGATCTGTTGCCGCCGACCGAATCGGTGGCGGTCAATACGCGTCGCACAATCGCCACGGGCTATTTCATGATTGGCCCGAAAGCGTTGGCAGAGGCCGACAAGGAGCAGACGCGGCTCGATATTGTCGATGATCAAATCGACGTGACCGGTCGGGCGATGCTCGGGCTTACCATCGCATGTGCACGCTGTCACGATCACAAATTTGATGCGGTGCGCACGACCGACTACTACGCACTGGCTGGGATCTTTCGCAGCACGGAGCCGTTTCAAAATGAAGTCCGCACCGCCACGATGTGGTGGGAGTTCCCAATCCCGCAAGAAGCTGGCGTCGAACCGTTGATGGTCATGGTGCCGAAAGAGACTCAGTCGCGCAACCTCCGCGTCCATCTGCGCGGGAACCGCTTTACCCTAGGCAAGGTCGTCCCGCGCGGCCCGTTGGGAATCGTCGCCACGACCTCGTTGTCTTCCAACGAATCTTCGTCACCAATCATCGATCCGCATCAGATGAGCAGCGGTCGGCTGGAACTGGCCCGCTGGATCGCCAGTCCATCCAACCCACTGACTGCTAGGGTGCTGGTCAATCGTGTCTGGCAGTTGCATTTCGGACGGGGCATCGTGGGGACTCCCGACAACTTCGGAACGCGGGGCGAATTACCATCAGACCCGGCGCTGCTCGACTGGCTGTCGACTCAGTTTCTAGACGGTGGCTGGAGCGTGAAGAAGCTCCATCGGCTAATCGTGTTGTCGAGCACGTATCGGATGCTGAATGCCGAATCATGGTCAAAGATTGAGAAGGCTCCCATCCCGGTCGTTCTGGCTGCGCATCAGGTCCGCAGGCGCCGACTGTCGGCGGAAGAACTGCGTGACGCTCTGATGCTGACGAGCGGGCAACTCGATCCCGTGCCAGGCAGTTCGGAAAGCGGCGAGTTTCTAATGTCAAAAGCGGAGGAAAGTAAATCGATGGTTCGGCCCAATCGCGTGGGGGCGGACGACGAATTCTACACGACATTCCGCAAGCGAACTATCTATCTTCCGATCGTTCGCAATATGTTGCCCGATGTCCTGGCTCTCTTTGATGCCGCCGATTCCAATAGCGTGACGGCTGTCCGCAACGAAACCACGGTCGCTTCGCAAGGGCTGTTCTTGCTTAATCATCCGTTCGTCCGTGAGCAGTGCAAAGCGTTGGCGGATCGCCTGCTGGCCGATTCACAACTGTCGGATGAACAACGGATCGAGCTGGCCCATCGCCTCGCCTATGGCAGGTCGGCGATTCCCATCGAGTTAGAAGAGACAAACGCCTTCCTAAAGGCATTCCTGGTGTCGCCCACGCTCAGCGAAAAGCCCGAAACAGAGCGACGAACAGCGGCCTGGCAGGCGTTCTGTCAGTCGCTCCTGTGCAGCAGCGAGTTTTTGTATGTCGAGTAGAAACCCAGATGTGCAGTGGAGACACACACCCATGAACAAGTTACTCACGCGACGGCAGATCCTTGAACAGGCTGCTTGCGGTTTCGGCAGTCTGGCATTGTCGGGCCTGATGTCTGATGTCTTGCAGGCCGACGGTTCCGGAGCAAGATCTCTGTCGGCCAAGCCATCACACTTTCCGGCGACGGCCAAACGCGTCGTGTTCTTGTTCATGCACGGCGGTGTCTCGCATGTGGACTCGTTCGATCCGAAGCCAAGATTGGTTGAGATGAACGGCCAGCCACTGCCTTTTGAAAAGCCAAAGTTTGAATTCGCCAAGACAGGTAATCTGCTTGCATCACCCTGGAAATTTCAACAATACGGTGAGAGTGGGATTGAAGTGAGCGATCTGTTTCCGCAGATCGGCAGCTGCATCGACGATATCGCAGTGATTCGTTCCATGTATGGGAGCGAATTCGTTTCGCACGGGCCGGCACTGCTGAACATCAACACCGGAAGCGGCGTCTTTGCTCGCCCATGTCTTGGTGCGTGGACGCTTTATGGCCTTGGAAGCGAAAATCAGAACCTACCCGGTTTCATTAGTCTGAGTCCATCACTTTATCATGGCGGTGCACAAAACTATGGATCCGCGTTTTTGCCCGCGACGTTTCAGGGGACACGGCTCGGCGATGGCAACACAAACTTTAAGGAAGCGCGGCTATCGAGCCTTACGCCGGGTCAGACCCCAGAACTGCAACGGTTGCAGCTCGATCTGCTCAAACGCCGCAATGAACGTCATTTGGCAAGTCTCGGTTCCGACTCGGCCCTTGAGGCACGAATGGACTCCTTCGAGATGGCCTTCCGGATGCAGGCAGAGGTTCCCGAGGTTATGGACATTGGGCGCGAATCGAAAGAGACGCAGGCGGCGTACGGCGTAGGCGTGGAACCAACAGACGAGTTTGGTCGTCAATGCCTGCTGGCTAGAAGATGTCTTGAAGCCGGAGTGCGGTTCGTGCAGGTGAATTTCAGTTATCCTCGAAATTACTGGGACGCCCACGGTGACCTACGTAACAATCACACGACGAATGCTGCCAAAGTCGATCTACCGATCGCGGCGCTGCTGAGAGATTTGAAAGCTCGCGGTATGTTGTCCGACACACTCGTCGTCTTTGCCACCGAGTTTGGACGAACCCCCGCCGCCCAAGGCAAAGACGGCCGCGACCATCATCCCCATGCCTTTAGTTGCTGGATGGCGGGCGGCGGAATCCGCGGCGGAGTAACCCATGGCCTGACGGACGAATATGGCTATTACGTCGTCGAGAACAAGGTCACGATGCCCGATTTCCACGCCACGATCCTGCACCTGCTCGGCCTCGACCATGAGAAGCTGACCTTCCGCCACGCTGGCCGCGACTACCGCTTGACCGATGTGCATGGCCATGTCGTTCATGAAATCCTGGCATGAGAGATGGGAACAAACCCGTGTCAATGCAGGAGCAAATTGTCGCGTACCTGGGACGGATCGGCAGGGTGGCACTCTACGCCGTGAACCTTATTCGTTAAGTGCTTTTGCCAATTGGATTTGTGATTTTGTGGCGCCTTGAATGTTGGGAGCGCCGGGCGGCGACTCTTTTTTCTTGCGTGGGTAGTCGCGGCTGGTTTTCGAGTTACTGCGTTGGTACTCGTCGATGACAGCCTCACGCAATAGATCGCACAGCTTCTTTTTCTGTTCGACCGGGTGAAGGTAATCGCGCATGATCCGCTGAAAGGCGCGAATCAGTTTGGCAAAACTCAATCGATTGGGATCGATCCCTTTTTGGCGAAGTTCGCGCAGGGCGTATAAGGCCATGCTCCACAGCCCAAGCAGTGCCCAATTCATTTCTACGTAAGCCGAATCCGCTGAAGTGCTTCTCAGTTTGTGCATCTCGAAAGTCTGTTTCAAGTGGCGATAGAAAAGTTCGATTCCCCAGCGGCGTTGATAGGCTTCGAGCACTTGTGCATCAGATAAGTCTCGCGTCGACAGGATGCTGGTGATGAGATAGATCGGATGCTTGCCATTGTGGGCCACGACCAGCCGAAACACTAGCGGCGGCTGTCCTTTTTTGGCAGCCTTATTGGGCCACAGATAGACAGTCCCATCGACTTCCTTGGCATAACCCAGTTTCTTGAGCAACGTCACGTTCGAGCCCACACGTAGCAAGACTTGGTGACCAGCCGAGATGGCGGCACTGGAATATTCGTAACCCACAAAGCCTGCGTCGGCCACGAACAAAGCACGCTCCACAACGCCTTTCATCATCTCCAGCCAATGGGCTCGCTCGCTGCTATCGCTAGCCCCCAACCGCCAATCCCAAGGCAAGCCCGTTCCGAAATGCCACAGCGTAGTGATCCACATCGTCACCGAATTGGCTTTCTTAGCGTCAGCCGCTTTAGCGTATTGTTTCTTCTTCTGGCCTTTGCCTTTCTTTCCTCCTTTCACTTTCTTGTTCTTACGCTTGCTGGCAGAGAACGCCTGCTCCATATCCTTAGTACGCGGCAAATTCACTCGACTGCCATCGACACCATACAGTATCCACTTGCCGATCATCATCAAGTCAGCAAAATCCGTTTGCATGCGTTGACGAAGCGTGTGTTGCAAAATCAACACGAAAGCTGGTGTCCACTTACGTAATAATTTGATAAAGGCCTGATAAGTGCCGGCCACCTTTTGAGCCTGCGGGAACATAGCCAGTGCAATTCTGCGAGCAGTCGAGAAGCGATCCCCTACCAACTTCTCATCCGCCCACGCCCAAAGCAGCGCCGCCACCGCCAGCAAACGAGCAGTCCTCCAAGTACAATCCGATCGCCAACGCACGGTCGAGAAATTCGCACCTTTTAACAACCAGTTAATGGCAGTGCGTAGGTATTCGAAGTTGAGCTTTGGTTTACAATCAGTCGAGTCTCGATGTGACACAGCCGAATCCTTTCGGTACGTTTTCCAGCGTTGATCTGTTGCCAAACCAATGCATGACGGAAAAACGTTGTCACATCGAGATCATTTTTTCGATAGCTTTGATAGCTATATCAACCCACGACTCAAACGAGAGCCATTCCCGGCGAGTTTTTAGCTTGCATTTTACCTAAACTAAGTGGCAGAAAACACTTGTGGATTTTGCGGTATCCAAAACATCGCGAGGCGCTAGCATTTTTCCGCCAGTGAATTCACTGGGTATTCGCGCTCACCGGGAATCACTGCTCAAACGAGAAAAGAGTTCGCGGCACTGCCGAATCACAAACCCAAACGGCAAAAGAACTTATAAATAAGGTTCACGGCGTAGGGTGGCACTGTCGGGAGGGCGTGAATTTCGTATAGGGGTAGGGACGACCGTTTTTGCGGTCGCCCCTCCCTCCGAACCGGACGAGCGGTTCTCCCGCATACGGCTCTCCGGTTAGTAGCTACACGATTGGGCGAAACGAATGAAGGCATCTTGCAGACTCCAGAGACCTTGCATCGTAAAGTAGGCATTGGGCCAACGTTGTGTGCGACTCTGGCGGTTTGGGTTTAGTCGATGACGCTTCAAAAGCTGACATCGAAGCCTACGACGGATCAGACCGTCGTAGCCCTTGTAGGCCGGCCAGTAGCAGTGACGAAAGTAGCCAAACCAGCCTCGGGTCATTTGGTTGATCTTTTGGATCGTGACCGTTAGGGATTGGCCTGACTTGCGGGGAGTTAATTCGCGGATGCGGGCTATGAACTTCTCGTGGCTCTTCTTGCGCGGAAAGATGTACTTGCCGCGGAATGAGTAGCCTAAAAACGAAAAACTCTTTTCCCGTGAGTCCACGATATGCGTCTTTTCAGGGTGCAGGATCAGTCCCGCTCCCTCAACCCACGTGCGAACCATCGCCAGGGCTGCTTCCGCTTCGGCTTGGCTGCGGCACAGAATCACAAAGTCATCTGCGTATCGCACCATCTCGAAGCCGGACTCGGCCATCTGATGATCCAATGGATTGAGATAGAGATTCGATAATACTGGTGAAAGAACAGCACCTTGTGGTACGCCGCTCTCCGGCGTCCAAGTCCGCAGTTCCTCCATGATGCTCTGGTCAAGATAGTTCTTGATCAGGCTCAACACCCGTCGATCCGAAATCTGCTCGTTGACCATCGCCAACAGCCGATCTTTGGGGATCGAATCGAAGTAACCTTTAAGGTCCGCATCTACAACGTAGACGTAACCGGCTGCCAGTTTCTCCTCCACGACGCGAAGTGCGTCATGACAACCACGACCTCGGCGAAAGCCGAAGCTCCGTTCGTGGAACGTGTGGTCGAGAATCGGTTCGATCACATGCACCAATGCCGTTTGCACGACACGGTCGCGAACCGTCGGAATTCCCAGTGGCCTCAGATCCTGACTGCCTGGTTTGGGAATCCATACCCGACGTACCGGAGAAGGACGATAGCGTCCCTCACGAAGTTCTTCGTGCAGCAATTGGATTTCTCTCAGTTCCTGCTCGGCAAAGTCGGATACTGTCTGCCGGTCTACTCCCGCCGCACCTTTCTTATCGAGCACCTTGCAGGCCGAGTCGAATAGGTTCAGCTCACTGTACACCTTGTCAAACAACGCGTGCCATTTTCCCCCTTTCACTTGATTGTTCAAAAGTGTCTCCAACATACGATCGGTCCACACCACCTGATGAGCCCACTGAGCGATGTTCTTAGGATCGGGCAATAGATGATCCATGCCCGCCGGTGCGAACAAACTCATTGTCTCTCCAGTAGGGATATCCGTGAACGGCACTCTTTCTGGTAAACGTTCTTTCGATTCATTTTTCACGGTGAGTTCCTTTCGTATCTACCTTCCTACCCCCCTTGGCTCCACGGCGTTTGGCTGCACCGCTTCGTCGCTACTATGAGGGCTCTGACTCCTGCCAGCCGCTTCTTCCGGTGTCTCGTGTGTTGCCGTTTCGATCCCGTTGACGATGGCAACACCCATCGTCGGGCCTGGAACTTTGGGAGCAGCCGTTCCTCGCTGCGATTTGACGATTCACCGTCCACGTTCTGAATCTGACAGGTCTCCCTGCTTATCTCGTTTGAACTTCTGATCATTCCGTCTCCAAACACCTCAGTACCATTTCTCTACGATCGATTTAGCACGTTACTTCACCGTCGCAGATTGCCGCGTCTATCCCCCTGGGAGACCCTAAGGCCAAGGGATTTGCCCGTCGCACGGTCAAGGGTTCACCTATTGCACGCCAGCTCCCCGACTGGTTTGGCCGAAGCGAGTTCACTTTATTACGGACTGATCATTCACCTCAGGTTGCTCTCCACCCTTCCTCACGGAAACGCAGTTACCACTGTTGGTTTCAGGGCGGTAACGTTACCCTGGATGGGACTTGCACCCATCTATTCAAACGCCTTCACAGGCGCACGTGCCACTGGCTTTGCCAGTGCAAACGGAGCGATGGATTAAGAAGCGCGTGCTTCGTTCCAATTCGATCGAGTTTGAAGCGAAGGGACCTAAGTAAAAACGATCGAGTTGGCGACCAACCATTCAACGAGTTTGGTCACAATTGACTTCTGCTCGATTGCATGGGCAACTAGCCGTGGTATAATCGCGAGCGTGGAGAGCGGGCCTGGACAGATGACTGATCCAGTGCTCGAACGAGAAAGACAGTTAGTTGAAGGGTCTTGCGGGAAAAAAGGGGCTACGTGCGATTGGGAGGAAAGTTGTTACTTTCCTTGCCCTCGTGTGCTTCTGCGCGGCCACACTGCCCATCCCAGTCGCAACTCTTGACATATTAGACAAGGGTGAATCTCAGCCATTTCCTTGTCAGAACCACCCATGCGGATGCAAGACCGCTGAACAATGTTGGACCAACTGTTGCTGTTTCACCCCAGCGGAAAGACTCGCTTGGGCGAAGAAAAATGGTGTTACTCCACCCTCTTACGCCCAACGACCTACGAGTGACGAGACCACTAGGCAAAGTAGTTCGATTAGCTCCAATGTTGGTAACGTTACTGCGGAAGCTAAGTCCACTTGCTGTGAGCCTAGAAAAGCATGCTGCGAAAAGCATGCGACTATGGCGGTTTTCAAGCCGAATACTATTGGCCCTGGCAAACCCGAAGGCTGCGACGCAGCGGCAACGAAATCCAGTGGTTCATGTTGCCTGTCATCAAAAACGGATAAAGCTGGATCGAAGGCAACGAGTTCCCCCACAAAACGAAAAGTCGTTTTGAGTATGTTTGCATTGAAATGCCAGGGAAAAAGTTCAGCGTTCACTATGTTGCCATGGACGATTCTGGCCACCATACAAAAGGTGGTGATGATTGAGCACGAATCTGGGCCTGCTCATCAGGCAACGACCATAGACCCTGCGCCGGTATATTCCAAGCCGGACACGCCGCCACCAAAGAGGATGCTCTCTTAGCATCTGATGCATGCGATGTTTCTGCCCGCCAGTGTTTGGCCTGCCCAAAGGCCGTGCGAGTCTAAACTCGTCGCGCAGCGACATTGCAATAGCAAATGACGTTTCACTGTATGGTTCGCGCGGTCCGAATAGGATTTTGCGCTTAATTAGGTGAAGCTCCACCTGCTTCAATTTTGAATTGATGCGGTTCGATATGGCGCACTTGCGCGATCACGGGTCCGCTCTCCACAAGACGGCTTCTGTTCTTCGCGTCAAGTGCGCCGTATTGAATCGCTAATTCTAGTTTCGCTCGAAATGCTTCCAAGACACCTCTATCGGTTTGGATAACTCAGTATGCGGATGTTACCTTTGTTGATTGGTTGGAGCGCGGCAACTTTTGGGTGCCATAGCCTACACGGTGAGTCTCCGTCCGAGATTTACCAAAGACGTGTTGTGCCATTGCTTCAGTCATCGAATGCAAGTAGTTGTTCAGACTGCCATCTTCAGGGTGTTAATCTACAAGAGTTCCTGACTTCTGATCCGAAGGCTTCGTTTGCTTCGCTCAGAGCTCGAGGTTGGATCGATACTGAACATCCGTCAGAGTCCAAGTTCCTGCAATTCATTGCGAAGAAACCTGAGAGATCTACTGATTTGATGGATCAGGTTCGCAAGTCAGAACTGGAAGGGATTGGTGAATGGATTCGAGCTTCGGCTCAAGATCCAGAGTCCTTGAATGCTACCTTGCCGGAATTGAAGGATCTCAAGCTGGACGACAAGTTGATGCGACACGCTCGGAAGGATCAGATTCTATCTCGATTCATCGACATGGTCTGGTCGCAGTTTGAGCGTTGTGCAAACTGCCACTCGCCTGATCGGAATTTGAAACAAGTCGAAAAGCACGGCGAGCAAATGAGTTGGATCGTTCCCAATTCTCCAACTAAAACTCTGCAGTTGTTGGAGGAGCGGAAGTTGATCAACCTAGAAACGCCAATGGCGAGTTTGCTCAAGACGAAAGCGTTAGGCAAAGACGAACATGGAGGAGGGATTAAGTTCCCTGAAGATGGTCATACTGACCGCGAATGGGGGCTGTTTCTAACGGACTATGGAGCAATTAAGCGTGCCGGCTACTCCACCTCAAAGGAAATCCCACAGTTCGATCCCATTCGGACATGGCGAACGGGGCTACACCTGAGGATTAAGGAACTGCCAGCGTTACCTGAAGGGCAATACGTCGTCGTCTTAATGCATCGCATAACTTCTGAGGGAAAAGTCGACGAAGAAACGTTCGCGATTGGTGAGGGGCGGGTTTCGAAAGACGGCGCCAGTTGGGGAACTTCCATGAAACTCATTGAGCCGGCGCACTTACGTCGTACGCATTCATCGGTGGACTGGAGCAGTGCATTGCCTGACTGCAGATACCAGCTTCGATGGATTGTCGTGGACGATTCCAAGGTATCTCTCGAGAAGGTTCTTGGGTTGCCTTACACGATGCAAACGGAAATAGATTCGTTGTGGAAATCAGGGCATAGCGCTGCCAAGACTATCTCGTTTAGCACATTCAAGTCGGTTAGTGCCTTGAAATAGGGTCTGATAACTAGAAGTAAAAACTTTATTCGCTCGTTGCTATTTTTTCAAAGGAACTCGGAATGAACCGTAGTTGCATCACAACGAACCGTTTGGCCTTCACTTTGGTTGAACTGCTTGTGGTGATAGCCATAATCGGAATTCTGGTAGGCTTGCTCCTACCCGCAGTCCAAGCTGCACGAGAGGCTGCCCGGCGAATGCAGTGCAGCAATAGTGTCAAACAAATTGCACTGGCAACCATGAACTACGAATCTACTTATCGCAAATTCCCCATGGCGGGGACAGTAGATGTTGACTTTTCAGTCCAGGCTCGCATCCTCGCTTTTATTGAGCAAGGAAACTTGAACAATTTGCTCGACTACTCTAAGCCTGCATTCTCTGGACCCTTCAACGCAAAGGTTCCAAATCCACTTTTCGCTCAGGCATTCGCTAAACCCGTTCCCATCTTCCTTTGCCCAAGTGATCCTGCTCCGTCAACAATTACGATGCAAGTAAACGGATCACCTATTACGTACGGCGGATTGAGCTACATGTTTAGTATTGGAAGTGGAGCAGGTACCAACTACGATTGGCGCTGGGTTACCGATGGGATCGTGTGTCAAAATGCAGCCCGAGCTTTTCGTGATATTACGGATGGAACGTCAAACACAGTGATCATAAGCGAGACTGTACGTAGCGTCGGCAACGATATAACGCTAACCGCCGGAGCATTACCAAAATTCCCGTATCAATACACGCTAAATGGTTCTGGTGGAGTAGACTCGGCACTTCAATCGAGTCGAGGATTAAAGGCCTCCGGCAGTCCCTGGGGTACTTTCGTCGACGCAGGCGGCTACATTAGCAACCCTCAAACCGACGCGATTTGGTCGACCTTCAGCGGGTGGCGAGGTGGCAATAGTACAGCCATTCGCGGACGCGGAATTTCTTGGGCATTCAACGGCTCGATCAATTCGTTGACCAATGGATACCACACACCCAACAGCCGCACGCCGGACCTTGTTATCCATCATACGGGCTTCTTTGGTCCTCGAAGCTACCACACGGGCGGTGCCAACGTGGGATTTGCCGATGGCTCGGTGCACTTCTTGGCCAATGGCATGGATGCACCAACCTGCAAAGCTTTGCATAGTTGCAATGGCGGTGAAGTTATATCGATCAGCTTCTGAAATCGGAATCCGGTTGAACGTGGGTGGTGCCGTCGACCGACCGATTGGAAATGGTCGAGTGCTCGATATTATGTTACCAACGGTTTTGATTGAACAGAAATCATCGGTTTTGATTGAACAGTTTGGATGTGGTGACTGACTGAGTGTGTACGATGGCCCAACTCGTCGCGGTGCTTTTTTGCGGAGTAGTGAAAGTTCGGTTTGTTGCTGGTGCAGGATGGCGATGGACTTGCTAGAGCTGCAGTGATGGGTTTCGGAGCGTCTGCATTACCGTCTCTGGTGCGGCTTCTCGGCGTCCGTCTCCTCGACTTGATCAATGCTTGGGATCAGAGGTGCGACTTACTGCGGTCGGAGACTCTGTAGTACAGCATTTAGCGCAAGGGGATGACTTTCACCTATCTTACCGACTCTGGATCTGGTCTCCCAAACCTACTGGCCGTTTGAACCTACTGGCCGATTGAGTTGGCTGCTCGGGAGACTGGCATACTGGGTTAGCTTCCGCTTCTTCAACCTTAAATCACTACGTGCACCCTGAGTCCAAACTTGTGTAATTGGACAGCGTCACTTTTTTGAGCGTGTCCAACTAGGAACAAGGCCACTCCAACTCGCGTTGATTTCTCTTCGCGGGCGGGAGTGGCACAGTCTGCTTACGCCGATCGTGGGCAGCGGGCTAGGTTATTCGGCGTGGCGGTTTTCTGGGTCTCGATAACTTCGGTCTCCGTGGATCAAGATGGCTTCCCCGTGATGCATCAGCCGATCGATCATGGCGGTGGCTAAGGTGTTGTCGACGTCGAAGATCCGGCCCCAGTCTTTGAACGCTCGATTGGTTGTGATCACGATCGAGCCCGTTTCATAGCGGGATGCCACGACTTGGAACATCAGGTCCGCACCGCGTTTGTCTATCGGAAGATACCCCAGCTCATCGAGGAGCAACAGTTGAGGTCGCACATACTCCTTCAATCGCTTCTGCAGCATCCCAGTCTGTTGGGCTGTCGTCAGCGTATTGATCATATCAACGACTCGGCTGAACCGAACGTTGATCCCCTTCTCACAAGCTGCGTACCCCAAGGCTGTGAGAAGGTGTGTTTTTCCTAGACCGGTATTACTCACCAAGACCGCGCACCCAAACGTCTCGACGAACTGCAGGTCGAACAGTCGCAAGATCTTTGGCTTGGAGATCCTCTTGGGGAACGTAAAGTCGTATTCCGAGAGGGTCTTGATAGGCGGTAACCGCGCGGCTCGTACTCGTCTGGCTGTGGCCTGGTTGCGGCGAGCGGCAAGCTGGCCGCTGAACAATTGCATCAAGATGTCCAACATTGACGAGCGAACTTGGGTGGAACCGAGTAACGATTGCAATCGAATTCGATTTGGGCTGTCGAGCGAACGTGAGTAATCACGAATTCGTCGGCGTTGTAGCCATGGCTAGGGAGTTGCCTGAGCGCGGGCTTCTCGACTAGGAAACGTTCTTGGGGCGTTTGGCCAATGCGATCCAGGAGTCGAACATTAGCAACATTGTCGCGCCAATCGATGGCCAAGTGCCGGTAATCGTCCCAGGCTTGAAGCTCCTCGTCCCTGCCAGCCAAGGCATTGCGTTTAACGTATTTAACACCATTTTCAACGCCCCCTTTGGATTCGGGATCTCTCGCTTCGCAGGCGATCGGTTCCATCAGATAGGTACCGCTGTCATTGGGCGCTTGAAAAGGTACCAGCGATGGGCGCTTGAAAAGGTACCAATTTGGGTTTGAGGTGGGGTATAAGTTAGAGAGTGGTATCTTTTGCCCTATTGTTCATCGGCATCCGAGCCGGTGGGCGCTTTGGTA
>SYJV01000081.1 GCA_005798335.1 Planctomycetaceae bacterium
CCGTGACACCAAACGCCACACCCGTATGCCCAAAGCCAAATGGACGCCATCGACAAATCCAAAAACTGAAGCTAATTCCGAAACTTCAAAAAAACCAATAAAAAACCACGAATTCACGTGACGCAAAATGGGAATGCACCCAGTAGCCATCGAATTTCAAGAGTGGATTGGCATTGAATATCAATGTTGAGACCGTCGATACAAAAAATATGTCCAGGCACATATTCTGTAGCGCTCCTTGCGGCACATTCCACCAAATTACCACGCAGACCGCCGCCAATATCAATTCAAAGTACATGCCCGCTGCACCTACCGCCATCCGATGCCAACGATTCGCAAATCTCCATGAGTCGGATGTATTGCAAAACAGGGTCGGGCTGAAGACCAGCAGCACCAATCCCATTTCGCGGCACTCGCCACCAAGCTTTCGGCAAACCATCCCATGACCAAATTCATGGACAGTTTTGGTGACCGCCAAGGTTATCCACAAATAGAAAAGGTTCTGACCTGAAAAGAAATCGTTGTATTCCGGTAGACGCCTCCTCACATCGTCGTAATGCGACAAGGCGAACATCGCACAGCTTGCCACAAACGCTATACACATACCGACCATTAACGGATGCACAAACCATCCAAAATAGCGCACCAATCCTCCCAACAGCGCATTGGGGTCCCAGCCCGGAAAGCGGATAAACAGAGGATTGGCCACTGCACTCAGCAACCTCTTTCTAATCTCCTCGGAGCGTTTCAATACCAGTCGCAGGCTCTGACCAATTCGATTCGAAAGAATCAGCCCCTTGGCATGCAGGTCCTGCAACAACATTTGAACTTCGGCCGCTTCAACGTGAATCGACGGAAAATTCTTTTGCAACTCGCGCTTGAGAAAACTGATCGATCTCGGCGACCTCAGCAACATCATTACCAAGTGCTGTTCGGGCGTAAGTCGAAAGTACTTCAGGCGCACAGGGTCCTTCACCACTACGCTGTCTTCGTCACGAAAGTTAACGACCGATACCTCCAAATCCAGCCTCGCAAGAAATGGCAATTCGAGCTCATTGTTGTGAACGGTTTCCATTTCTAGTACTTAGCTGTGATACCACGCGCGTCAGAAAGTGACCCTTAAGTACGCCTCTTCCACTGGAAAGGATGTCGCTGCTAAGCCCGGCAATCTGGCGTCGGACATAGGAACGTCCATTTCGGCAGAAGTGACGTACCTATCCATCACTCTCGGACCTGCCTGCAAAGGCACTAAACGACCACCCTCAAGGAACAGAGTGTCGGACTACAACCCAACCATATTACACTCGGCTCACCCCACTATTCCAGAAGTTCCTGAAATTGATGGAAACTTCTGTTTAGTTAGGCGAGCGGCAGATGGGAATTTACCAATACAAGCCCGAAGCGCAAGCGAGTGAGAGCCTGGATTGACGCGCGCCTAGATTGACGCACTCGCTTGCGCGTCGGGCTTGTATTGGTAAATTCCCATCTGCCGAATGGCTGTCCCGAGGGGACAAAATGCATCTCTCTGAAATTGTTGTACCGACATTTCGTCCCAGCGGGACTTTTGCGAAACGTCAACACAAAGGGATCCTGATAGGAAGCCTGCACGAACTTTAACTACAAATTATCCACATTAGTTCTTAAAAATAACTACTACCTTTTGAGGAAAACTTTTTTGTCTGCGATAGTTGACGCTGCTACTGGCAAGTGCTAGCCTCACCTTTTCTGGTGTGGGGGTACGCTCAGAATCTCCTTCATTCAAGTGAGCCGCAACATGTTGCTAATCAATTGGCTTGGTGTCTTCGCTAGCAAGCTTCAGTGGAACCTCTCGCGTGCGGCTCGGCAGGCTCGACGCCAGCGCAAGATGATGCGACGCGCTCGCCGCCGGCAAGATTCACTCTCGACTCAACTCGAAGATCTCGAAGCCCGAGTCATGCTCAGCGGCGTAACTGCGGTCGCCGATTATGTGACCATCAGCCAACTCGATCAATACGTCTTGGTCGATGTACTGAGCAACGATTACTCTGAGTCGGGTGGACTGTATATTGTCAATGCTACTTTTGTCCAAGGCATCGGAGATGTGATCGTTGAACCCGTGACTGAAGATCGACTATGGATCATGGTGGAATCCGCTGAGTATGCCCCAATCATCTATTACACCATTGAAGATTCATATGGAACGCAGTCATCGAGTTACGTTTACGTCGGCTTGCAAATTGTCACTCAGCAACCACCAGTGCTCGCGGCGATCCCCGACCAGACAATCGTCAATGGCACGATCAACGGTACAGTGACACTATCCGCAACTGATCCAGACAACGATCCGCTAACGTACAGCGCCTCGGCTCAAAGCATCGAGTATTATCTTGATCAGACTTACCAGTTTTCTGGAGTCGACTACCTGAATAATTACTTCGGATACTCTGAGAAGTTTCTACTATCGTCCAGCGGAACGTACTACTACATCGTGCCGACAGGCAAGCTTTTGCAGTACGATGGATCCATGGACCCGAATACCGATACACTTATCGAGCAGTTGTCGACGTCCGTCTATTACAATACTTCTCTGCTGCATAGTGCAACTGCCAACAACGCACCAGCCGCGCTGTCGATGTCGGGTAAGACGCTCACGATCAATCCGACCGACAACCACATTGGCAGGTTTGTTGTAACAGCCAGCGTCAGTGACGGGCAAGGCGGTTCGGACAGCAAGTCGTTTCTTGTCAATGTACTTGGCCAAGTCATCGACACCACGGCTCCGGTGGTTACTACCCTATTGCCAACGAACGGCTCGACGGTCATCGGCCCGAGCCTGGACATCGACGTGACCTTCTCCGAAACAGTGACCGGAGTCGACGCGTCGGACTTAGTTCTCAGTGGCGCAGCAGCCGTGTCAGCCGCCAAGTCCACACCGACGCATCTCGGTAACAATCAGTGGCGTTTCCGTATTTCCAACTTAGTCGCGGGGTCGCTCTCAGTTTCGCTGGCCCAGAACCCCAACAGCATCGAGGACGCAGCCGGCAATGATCTTGCGCGAATCGATCGCACCTATACAGTAACGATTGCTGACACCACGGCTCCGGTGGTTACTTCCCTTGTGCCGGCGAATGGCTCGACGGTGACCGGACCGAATCTGAACATCGACGTGACCTTCTCAGAGGCAGTGACTGGAGTCGACGCATCGGACTTGGTTCTCAATGGCGCAGCAGCAGTGTCGGCAACTAAGTCCACACCGACGCATCTTGGCAACAATCAGTGGCGTTTCAGTATTTCCAACTTAGTCGCGGGGTCGCTCTCAGTTTCGCTGGCCCAGAACCCCAACAGCATCGAGGACGCAGTCGGCAATGATCTTGCGCGAATCGATCGCAACTACACAGTAACGATTGCTGACACCACGGCTCCGGTGGTTACTTCCCTTGTGCCGACGAACGGCTCGACGGTGACCGGACCGAACTTAAATATCGATGTGACCTTCTCCGAAATTGTGATCGGAGTCGACGCCTGGGACCTATTCCTCGGCGGGATGGCTGCGGCGGCGGCAACGAAATCAACTCCAATTCACCTCGGGAACAACGTCTGGCGTTTCGCGGTGGCAAATTTGTCGACGGGAACACTCTCCGCCTCGTTGGGCGCAACTGCGAACAGCATCGAGGATACCGCTGGTAACGATCTGGTGGTCTTCACCGCAAGTTACTCAGTAATTGTCCCTGCAGTCCAGCAACCACCAGTGCTGGCTCCAATAACTGATCAAACGATCAGCAATGGCACGCTCAATAGAACAGTTGCTCTTTCCGCGACCGATCCGAACAACGACACGTTGACGTACAGCGCCTCGGCCCAAAGCATGGAATATTACTTGGATCAGAAGTATGGATTCTACGCAGGAACCACATACTTCAATTTGCTGGGGCAATCAGAAAAGTGGGTAATCTCAACAGACGGCTACGCGTACTTTGTGCTGCCCAGCGGCGAACTGCGTAAATACGATGGTTACACGAATCCGCTGATCGAAAAATTGTCAGTTACCACTTACGCCAACGTATCCTTGTTGAACGATGCGTCAGCGAATAACGCTCCTGCCGTATTGTCCGTAGCTGGTAACATTGTGACGATCAATCCCAGCGATACGTACATCGGCAAGTTTGCAGTAACAGCCAGCGTCAATGACGGGCGAGGTGGTTCGGACAGTAAGTCGTTTTTCGTTAATGTGCTTGGACTGATCACCGACACCACGGCACCAGTGGTTACTGCAACGTCGCACGCAAATGGTGCCACGCTGACCGGAACGTCGCTCAATTTCGACGTGACTTTTTCAGAGACCGTATACGGGGTCGATGCTTCCGACTTGTGGTTGACTGGCGCGGCAGCGTCGTCGGCGGTTAAATCAACTCCGATACATCTTGGTAACAACACTTGGCGATTCGCGATCTCCAATCTGACGTCGGGTCCACTCTTCGTAAATTTGGCTAACAATGCCAATACCATCGAAGATGCTGCTGGAAATGATTTGTTCGCTCACAATTCTAGCTTCACAGTCGACACTCAACCTCCGGTAATCAGTTCCATCTCGCCGGGACACGGAACGGCAGTCGGGATAGCTGGCCATTCGCTGAATATCGACCTGACATTCTCCGAAGCAGTCACCGGCGTAGATGCCTCTGACTTAGTGTTGAGTGGCGCCGCCGCTGTTTCAGCAGTCAAGTCGAATCCTACGCATCTTGGTAACAACGTCTGGCGGTTCGCCGTCTCCAACTTAGTTCCAGGTACGCTTAATGTTGCAGTTGCTCCGTACGCTAACAGCATCAAGGATGTGGCAGGTAATGATTTTGCTGCTCGTTATTGGAGCTACTCGCTATTCACCGACACGGTCGTACCATGGATTACGTCGCTGACGCCAGACCAAGGTACTTCGCTGGCCGGTTCAACTCAGAATATTGATGTGACGTTTTCCGAAGCCGTATCGGGAGTGGATGCTTCGGACCTTGTGCTTAGCGGCTCAGCAGCCGTTTCGGCGGTCAAATCAACTCCCGTTCACCTCGGCAACAACGTCTGGCGCTTCACCGTATCGAATTTATCCGCAGGCACGCTCATCGCAACGCTAGCACCCACTGCTGGCAGTATCGAGGATCCCGCAGGTAACGACCTAGCCAGCGCCACTCGGACGTACACCATCGAAGATCGAACCGCGCCCACGGTCACTTCATTTACTCCAGCGTTTGGCTCGCAGATAACGTCCACCTCGGTCAACATCGACATCACGTTTTCCGAATCGGCCATTGGAGTTGATGCATCCGATTTGAAGCTGAGCGGTTCCGCTGCTACCACGGCGATCGTCGCCGCGCCGGTATCACTTGGCAACAACGTCTGGCGCTATGCAGTAACTGGTCTGGCAACTGGCAGCTTGAACGTTCTGCTCGCACCAGACGAGAACGATATTCAGGACAGCGCCGGCAACGACCTAGCGCAACGCAGTTGGGCTTACATCGTCAACGCCAAGAGTTCTCTGGTAGGCGCGCAGACAATCGCAGTCAACGATCAAATATTGTTGCGGACACCCCAAGGAAACGCACCGATCACGCTCGATGTATTGGCCAATGATGTGTCAGCCAATGGAAGTTTGAATATTATCTATGCGTTCTCGTACTATGGCAGCAATGTCAGCATACTTGAGGGCCAAGGTACTGGCCGCGACCGAGTGCAGATTTCGAATTTTCGAGGCTGGGATTACATTTACTACGCTGTCCAGGACGCTGCCGGCAGCATCTCCTACGCTAGCGCGTACGTCAGCAGCTATGGCACCCACATTTTCAGTTACGCCAGCAACGGAGCGCTCACTGTTGCTGGAGGTGTAGGCGATAGTCACACCATCTCACCCACATCATCCTTCTTACCCACATCTTCGGGCAACTACTCCTACTCGACGGCCCAATCCGGTACCGCCTTCGAATCGAGTGGAGCCGTCGGAACGCAGGGGATAACTCTTAATGTCTCCTCCACGTCGGACGGCGTTGCGAACTGGTCCTATACCGAACTGGTTACATGGACGTACGACGTAACCTCAAGCGATCAATACGGCAACAGCAAACACCTCTGGGGTGGATATTCGTACCTATTCTCGACAGTGTCAGACAATGGTGTAATTACAACAACTTTTAATTACTCGAGTTCCGACGATTACTTGGTCCAGACGCACTCTCTAACTCAAACTTCTGACCAGACTTCTGATCTTTCGGTCGACTATTGGGGCAAGATAAACACGGCCTATTCGGTCATCCATGTTGACGATTGGTTGGACTCTGGGTCTATCTATTATCATAACGATCGAACTGCGTTTTCGCTTGGAAGTGGCACTTACATTCGCCCCATGCCTGGTGGAAGTGTTACAGGCACGCTCCATAGTGACAGCTACGACTTTAGCACTGTGACTGTGCGCGAGCCGTAACTGAGAATTTTGCTGGCGGTTACTACCACTCAGGAATCATGTCGCAGTATGGTGTCGGCGACAAGAAATCGAATTCTGCGGGAGGAGGTACCTATGTCGATGGCAGCATGAAGATTACGGTCAATGAAAGCGGCGGCCAGAGTGAACGGTATAACTATGTCGGCGGAGGCGGCTTAAGCAACTTTGGCTGGAACGTCGCAGGGACTGGCTATAACCAAGGAGATCAATACTCGAAGCTCTCATACAATGGTAGTGGTTCGTATGCTCACGAATTTCACGGTGGCGTCATGTCCGGTACGCAAAAAACAAACGGACACAATAATAGCAGCTCAGATTTTCGACTCGATTACACACTTAACAACGATGGTTGGGCGGTTACTTCTGGTAGAAACGGGGCCTCGGGAAATTCCCTGTCTCGTTTCGAATATGCAGGTAGCGGCACCTACCTCTTCACCGTTTCAGAAGATGGATATTCGCGAACACTCTCCGGCAGCATGTCCGAAGACGGACACAATACGGGGCGCAGTTCCTTTAATACGTCCGGGGTCCTGAATGTCGCACACATGGAATGGGACACCGCTGGATCGGGACTCGCCTCAAGCGACAATCATGAACACCTGTTCTATGAAGGCTCTGGATCCTACGTTCATCAAATTCATGGTGGCACAGTTCGCGGCAGCGCGAGCGAGAAGTACGATAATTTTACTTCCGGTGCAGGCCAAGCGAAATCCGTATTGGTGGATTCGGAGTGGATCGTTTCGGCGTCGGGAGGTGCGAGCGGCCTTTCTTACTCACAAACAAAGTACGACGGTAAAGGCAACTATAGTCGAACAGTGGGTCAGGGAGCCGACGCCGTCGTGTACACGGGGGAGCAAAAGCAGAGCGGACATACAACCGTGTGGCAGCAGTGGCAAACGAAGTCATCCTCGACGCCAACGATACAATCAAGTGAATTGCAGGGATATGCCCTAACCGATGCACGCAAGTATTCGTACTTTAGTGGCTCGGCGAATTACTCTCGCGCTACTCCAGATGGCCTGGGAACCGTGCGTGGGAAGAGGAACGAGGAACGCGAGGATTTGGAACTGAATAATTCAGATGTTCACACCTATGCTTACGAAATTGATTCGCCCACCGGTCACGATGAAGGTCTCACTCAGTGGGGCTCGGCTTCCGCGAAAGGTAGTGGCTTTGCCAACACCAATTGGGACGGTAAAGCCGACTATGACAAGTCCTGGACTGTCCAGCAAGGTGAGGCGACTACCAAATATACAGGTACCTCTCACTTGGAAGAAAAAGGCCACATCAAGAGCCGCTACTCGGCCAGCAGTCTCAGCTACTTGAGTTCTCAAGGCACTTGGGTGCTGACATCCGGCCAAGGGAGCAGTTCAGGAGACAACTACGACTACAGCTTTGGAAAAGTGACCGGAAAATACACGACTACAACCACCGGAGAAAACGATTACGCCTCTGAGTCCAAAGGTGGTTTCACCAACACAAACAAGGCCGAGAATTTCACCAACTGGTCTGAAGCCAGTTCAGTCGCGGCTAACGAGTTTCGACAGGTGGCCGGGACAGCATCCGGCAGTGGTAATTCGGAGACTGTTACCAGCAGCGCAGGCACTGGCAACTACTCGCATAATCGCGGCGGCTATAACTCGCGAATTACGGGTACCGTCAACGAGGACAATTTTTCGAAGGACGAAACCAAATACACAACTTCGTCCAAATGGAATGCGATCGATGGATGGGCCACTACTGGCTCACTGACCGGCGATGGGAATTCTCGGTACCACTATGACTTCAATGGCACCGGGCGGATGAATACCATCAACCCATTGTCAAACGCCTATGACAGTTCGCCCGCAGTGACTGGATTGATGGGCAACGTCAACGAGAACGGCGAGACGAACAAAAATACTAAATACTCTTCCGTTTCAAAATGGGACGACGGCAATGAAAATCCAACTAACGGTCAAGCACCCACTTCTGCAAGCTGGAAACTGGAATCTGGCGCTGGCTCCAGTTGGGGCAACGGTCGAACGCATATCGACTGGGATGGGACCGGCAGCTATGCCAGTGGCGGATTCGACAATCGCTGGGGAAATTGGAGCGTGCGCGGTGAAACAACCACCAAAGGTCACAACAACACCAACAACAAATGGGAAACCAATTCGGCAGTACGGCTGAACGCTTCCGGTACGGCCAAAGAATGGACCACTCTCGGCGGTGCGGCTTCGGATTGGGGTGATTCTTTTAACGAAATCAAAGCCAGCGGCAGTGGTAGTTGGACTGCTACAGTTGCTGGCCTGACCGTGGCCAAAGGCACAGTCGAGCAGAAATCGACAGAACGTGATACTGATCAATGGAATACTGGCTCGGAATTGGAATTGCCCGACCCTGGTGAAGATCATCAAGAGGCTCTGGTATGGCGAGTCCTTAGCGGCGATGCTTCCGCCTCTTCCTATGCCTACACCTACGAAAGATTCGACTATGCGAACTCCACCTATGCCAATTCAGGTGCTTCGTGGATGACCGGCACCATGAAAGCCTATGGTTTCGAAGAGACGACCGATAATGCCGACTGGAAATCCGTGTGGGGAAATGTTCAAGTCACCAAATCCAACCCTGACGGCAGTGTCACCATCAGCCTTGAACCAGGTTGGAAACTGGTCTCTGGATCTGGTCGCATTGATGTATCTGCCGGAGATGGCAAAGAGTATTCGGGTAGCGGATCGTTTGCCACCTCTGGCGTAACAATTAGTTACGGCAACGGCGCTTCCTGGACGGACGGAAAATGGAGTTACAGTGGCAAGGCGACACAATCGGGCAAGTACGAAAACAGCGTCGGTGCCTTCGTTGCTGTTTCGGTGCAAAATGGAGAATGGGCCGAGACTGACTCGGGTGGAACGGCCAGTGGCCTTGTGGAAGAACGTTGGAAATATGACGGAAGCGGTACCTATACTCGCGGCGCGATGAGTGGTTCATTCGGCGATGGAAGTGAATCGTTCTTTGATGATCGCTACAAATTCACCGACCTCTCCGATGCGACCAAGAATTCAGATCGCGATTCGAATTGGAATCAGAACGGCTACAGCTACTATTCCGCCAGCGGCAATGCAAGTCTGCTGGGTGTCGACGGTACTTACAAGGAAGGTGGCAGTGGCAAGTGGTCCAGCTCAGGCACCGTGGACTACGATTGGGATGAGAGTATTGCACCAACCCTGTTGGAAAAGATTGCTGGTATCTCCCATGCTCAATGGATTGCTAAATCGGGCACCGCCAAGGACCAGAGTTCCGCCGCAGGTTCCAACAGCTTTGATGGAAATGTTACCTTCGACGATACTTACTCAGAACGCTCATTCGAGAACTCGTTCAAAGAGGAAACGACCGAATACTATTCCGCCGTTCCGCAATTGGCCACTCGTGAAAATTTTCCCGATGGTCGTCCAGTTTCGTGGACGATGTCCAGTGGATCTCATATTAGCGGCGCAAGTGGCAAAGAGGATTCGTATGATGAGACCTTCTCCGTCGGCCTAACTCCCATTTACAAGATCGTCGCCGTTGGCTGGGATATCCAGACCGACCATTCGGAATACAACTGGGATCGCACTTCGACCCACAACGGCAGTACTTGGAACACGAAGGGTAAGGGGCTGGATACCGGATTCTCACGTACGGAATCCGGCTACGATGGTTTGGAGATCTTCGGCACAAACGGTGGCAGCGGTGCAATCTATGAACGAGAGACCAACAACAGTTACTTCACTTATTCGATCAACAAGAGATGGGAAGACACCGCCGGTGGCAGCCGACCGGGAACCGACGGAACTGTTGGACCTGGTGGTCAGCGCAATGAGGTCTCAGATGAAGGCAACAATTCGGCCGGCGGGCGTTGGGATCTAACGGGTAGTGCGAGTGGCTTTGGCGACGGTACTTGGAAGATCGGTAAGGATCTTACCCAAGATTGGACTGCCGTTGTCCACGGTCACGCGTTCACTGGTAAGGAAACCATTCATTACAAGAAACAATACGCATACAGTTCGCACGATGACTACGTTCTTGATGATCGCAATAATACCGACGCCAAAGACGACATCTTTAAGCTGACCGCACTCGGTGGCAGCGGCGACGGAAGTGGAGAGTATACCCGCAGTGCATCGGCCGGCGGCTCGTACACAGACCAGTTCGACTACGGATATGGGACGATTAAAGGAACAGCGCAAGCCTCGGTGCGCGATCACTGGGATTACAAGCTGCACGAGGATTTCGGCATGGAGACAAAAGACTCCAAAAAATCCTGGGTTGTTTCCAGTTCCGGCACCGCAAATTTTGATGGCTTTAGTAAATGGGAATATGCCGGCGGTGGTAACTACGCGGTCAGCTACAACCACGCAGACGCCGTTGGACATTACAACTGGCAATCTTCTGCATCGGTGCACGAGTCGGCGCACGATAACTCCTACTACTCGGGCAAAGAAACGTGGCAGGATAACGTCTACGACTATCGCGAGGACTCCTGGGGCGATTCGCTATCAGATTACAAGTACTCTTCCCACTCGGAGCACGATTCGTCTTACAGCTACAACTACAATGGCTGGAATAATTATGGAAATTCCAACAGTGAATCGGACTATTTAGAGACAAAACACTCAGAGTCAAAATTCCGCAACACCGTCCGCGAGTCGATGACTGCGGCCGGTTTCTCGCAGATCACAACTGCCAGCGGCTCTTCCAGCAGCGAGCGCAACGTTGCCTCAAGCGGAATCTCACACTCGGAAGGGACAAGCACATTTTCCAGTCCGACCTATTACTACTGGGGCCATTACGTCTACGACACGTCCAACAGCGGCAACGAAAAATGGACGAACAGTTCGTCGTGGAATTCGGTGACTTATGAGAATGGAAGCGGCTTTTCCCAGACCAATGACGCTGGAAACTACATTTGGAATTTTCAGAATCGAGGTGATTACTCGTATCAATGGTATGAAACCAGATACCATGCGGACGGAACGAGCGAGTCATCCGGTGGGTCGGGTTCGTATCCTTGGGATTCTCCCAGCGTCGGTTCGAGTCCTTATTCTTATCCAGAAACGCTTCTCACGCCACCGGATCCCAATTATGTGCCTCCGGTTCTAGAGGGCGACGGCAAGACGCGCTACCCAGCAGGCGATATTCCGCTAGCGGGCGCGCCTACAACTTTGCAGTTGCCCGATACATCGCTCCCCAACAACTTGCCAGTGATGCCTGAGTTGGGCATGGACAGCGTGCCTGGCCTGGACACGCTCGGCTTGGCAACGTGGCTAAAACTCAGCGCCGTAGAATGGACGTTGGATTTCGGTGACTCCATCATCGATGCGATGCTCAATCCAGGCGATACGTTTCGCTGGCTGGCCGACGGTGTGGCCGGGAGAATCGAAGAGTTCGGTAGCTGGCTAACCGACGTTACCGGCATTGATGGTTTCGAAATTGGCGGATCGTGGATTGCCTCCGGAGTGCGTGACATCGGTGAAATCGCTGGAACCGCGTTGGACGCATTCCGCGATGCCCTAATTGATGTCGGTAATTTTATTTCGAACCTGTCCTTCGCAGACGTCCTGGACGGCCTTCAAGTGGCTTTGGACGTAGCTGGCTTAATTCCAGCAGTTGGCGAGATCGCTGACTTAGGCAACGCAGCTATTTCAGCGGCGCGTGGTGATTACGCTGGCGCTGCCCTCTCGGTTGCCGCTGCGATACCCATTGCCGGGTGGGCGGCTGCACCTGCCAAAGTGGCTCGCTTCGCGGCCAACCGAGCCGATGACGCTCTCGCCGCCGGTCGCTTGGTCAAGTGCAAAGTTACCGGAACTGGTTGCTTTGTCGCCGGAACCCAAGTTTGGTTGTCGGCCACAGTTCAGGACGATCCAGCACCTCTGCAACAGCAGGCAGCAGGTGTACCAGACACTTCCAACAACCACGATGGCTCAACGCTAGCCGCAACCATGTTGGCTGAGCGTACGCTTACCAAGCAGCCCATCGAATCGGTAGTGATTGGTTCACGAGTGTCAGGCGACAATCCACGTCCCTGGGAGTTTGACGACGAGCTGCCCGAACCGGACCAAGCGACTTGGATGTTAGCTCATTTTGCATTGCAGAAGGAGGACGGCAGTTGGATCGACGTCGACATGATCCGGCCCGCCCAGTACTGGCAATCGCAAAGCGCGATCCCTGGCAATTACGTCTTAATGCAGTTCCCAGAACTCGAAGCATCAGGACTTGCGTTAGTCAAATCGCTCGACCCCTGTCCACCAATCGCCGCCGGTTCCGGCAACGTAGTCACCGCGCGCATCGTAACTCGTCAAACCTCCAGCTTGATCGAGATCCAATTCGGCGACGGCAACAGCCTTACCGGCACACCGCAGCATCCCATCTGGTCCATCGAACGCCAGGACTGGGTCCAACTGTCCGACCTCCAATCCGGCGAGCACCTACTCTCGGAAGCTGCCCCGGTAGAAATAACTTCCACTCGCCACCTCACCACCGCCGAGAGCGTCTACAATCTAGAAATCCACGGCCACCACATCTACCAAGTCACCGAACTCGGAGTGCTGGTGCATAATGCAGGACTCGCGAAATACCGCAGACGAAAAAATGGGCAGTTTGCGGCGAAACCAGGGCCAAAGACTGAGGATTTGTCAAGCGTACGTCAATCTGCAGTTCGAAAAGCTTGGAAAGAAGAACAACGCAGAGCGAAGGATGGGTTAAAGACGAGTCGTCGCTGGGAACTCAAGCAGCTCAAAGAGTTAAAGAAAACTGGAAAAGTGAAAGGATTTGTTGGTCATCACATGAAGAGCGTCGCAAAGTATCGGAAGCTTGCGGGCGACCCCAAGAATATTCAGTTTCTCACCCAGGCGCAACATTTGAAAGCCCATCGTGGGAATTTTCGTAATCCAACCCATGGTCGGTTTCGAGAATAAGCAGTAATTCCCCATTATTTAGACTCCCAGAGGTGAAAGAAGATCCGATGAGCAGCAGCTTGGAAAAGATCATCGAGCTTGTTCAATCGTATGAACGACTTGGAAAAAAGCTATACAAAAATGGCGCTGTTGCCTACGGCAACGCTCCGCACATAGGCAAAAAAGCGTACTTGCACCTTGTAATGCCGGCGGCCACTGAAAAGCAAATTTCGAAAATAGAACAGGCAATTAACATGACCTTGCACCAATCGTTTCGCAGTCTATTGAGCGAACACAATGGAATTGATTTATTCAGCGGTACCTTGTCGATTTTTGGATTCAAAGACTGGGACAAGTCGGCGGATTCACAGCCGTTTGACATAATAACACCCAACACATACGAACGCCCAGCGTGGCTCAAGAGCGGTTCATTGGAGTTTGCTTTTTATAATTTTGATGGATCGAAAGCCGTCTTGTCCCCGGCAGGTCAAGTAACAGTTCACGATGCGGAGAAAGGAAAGATCTTGAATAAGTGGAGTTCGCTCGACCATTTTCTCGCCTCGGAGGCAGCTAGATTACCATCCTTTTTTGACGATAGTGGCAAGCTAGTGGATGAGGATGTTTGCACTGTACCGATCAAGGATTAAAGAAATAGGAGTGGCACCGTGAGCGAGTCCCAGGAAGCCAAAAAGAGGAAGAAGCGTTCGGAGTCAATCCTAGAGGACTACCACATTCCTATTCTCGATGAGTTACCAGTTATCGAGACAAATAGCCAATCACATCGTCGGACTCCGCAGGAAGTTGCTGAGCGCATTTTGGCATTGGCAAAAGTCTACTTAACTTCCCAGAAGGTCGAACATGGATTCCTGGGAGATGGGATTTCAAAGTGTGATTTGCGTTTCTTATCCCCGCTAGAAGAAATTTTTGTGAAGAGTTCGCGAAAATCACGGAGAGAGATCGACAAGTATAGTTGGCGGATCGAGTGTTTATGGGTAATGCTGTGGGTTGTCAATCGAGTACCAAAAATGTCTGCGATGGACCAAGAATGTGACGTCCATACAGCGATTGATCTCGTCAAATCTTGGCCTGTCGAACGGCTTCTCGACAATTCCAAAATGCGATCGCAGGCAGAGATATTAGATGAATGCGACCTGATTTATCGTTGTCATTGGGCGGTGAGAGATGCACAGTTGTCTGGGGAAATGTTACCCGTTCTTAACGCAGGCGTCATTATGGAACGTCATTATGCATTGAATTGGTTGACTCAGTGTTCCGAATGGGACGAAATAGAGCTGCATACTTGATGTACTATCTCGCCTTGTTCCCAACCTAGAGTTAGCCGGAGTTTGAAAAGAAAAGGGGAAAAGAAAAAAGAAAAGGGGTCAGGAGCCGATTTGGTAACATAGGGAGTATGTAAATCATCTGAAAGAAAAGGGAAGGACGAAAAGGGAAAAAGGGAGAAAAAGGGAAGGACAGGCAATGTGTACTTGCGAGAATCCGTCAATTTGGTAGAAATTGCCAAACACAAAGGGAGGATTGACTATGACGATTGCTCGTTCGCGATTGGTGGATGTATCGGTAAGTCGCTGGTATCACTGTATTTCTAGATGCGTGCGCCGGGCGTTTCTAATCGGTGAGGGAGTGGATTCGAGCACAGGTGATCGCAAGGAGTGGATCGAACGTAGGTTGAAGGAACTTGCGGAAATCTTCGCGATTTCGGTGGGTGGGTTCTCGATTTTGGATAGTCACCTGCATTTGCTGGTCAGATTGGATTCGGCGGTGGGTAATGACTGGTCAGCGGAGGAAGTTGTGCGGCGGTGGTTTGTGTTGTATCCACCGCGCGGTACGGATCGAAAGGTTTTGTCGGGTGAAGCAGTGGAGAAGTTGTGGGCTCAGCGGCTGGGTGATGCCGCATGGGTAGCGAAGACTCGCGAGCGGCTGAAGTCGTTGAGCTGGTTCATGAAGTGTTTGAAGGAGCCTCTGTCTCGTCTCGTGAATAAAGCCGAAAAATGTACCGGGGCGTTTTTCGAAGGACGCTTCAAATCGATCATGATCTTGGATGACGAAGCTTTGTTGTCGGTGTGTGCTTATATCGACTTGAATCCAGTGGCTGCCGGAATCGCGGCGACTCCTGAAGAGAGCGCGCATACTTCGGTGCACGAGCGTGTAATGAACGTTCAGGAGCAGGGACGAACCGAGGACGTGACGGTTGCGTTGCAAGGTAGTGTGGCTGCTTCGCAAGCATCGGCAGGTGTGGAAGACGAATTGTGGTTGGTGCCAATCGAGGATCGCCGCCGGACTGATTCCGTGCGAGAAGGTATGTTGGAAGGCTTTACGCTGGGCAACTATCTGATGTTGGTCGAGTACACAGGCCGGTTGATTCGCGACGGCAAGGCGTCGATCTCGGCAGAGTTGGCTGATGTGTTCGCTCGACTGGGCAGCAACTCAGAGACTTGGCAGGCACGGCTGATGAAGCTCTCTGGTGGCAGGTTGCTCGGTAGATTTCTAGCTGCCAATCGTCAGCGATTGCGTGAAGTAGCCCAGCATATGGGAGTTCATCATCTGGCCAATCTCGATGGCTGCTGCGCCTGACGCCACGAACTTTGCGGCTGCTGTCACAGTAATTCGCGCGACAGGCGGACAAACCAGCTCTTGCTGCTGCGGTCGCGAACAACAGCGGCAACCCATATGCAGCCTATGCGGCTGTCTATGCACTGGCCAAAGCCAATTGGATCACGAATCTCGCTCCGGCATTTGTCACGCACGCAACTTGGGTCGGCTCTGCTGACGCGCGGGCTGCGTACGATATCGCCGTGGCACGTAGCGTCCGTAACATAGCGAAAGCCAATGAAGACAAGATTTTTGCGAACGCACAATCAGCGCAAAGCTACACACGTGCTGTCGGCGAGATCGCACCGACCGGAACACAACTTTCGGGTTTGCTGGGCTTGCAGAATGCACGCCGCTTGTCTGCCGCCAACCATACGGCAGTCTACGAGCACAACGTAGCACTGGCCGATAAATATCTTGGCATCGCCACGTCTGTATCCTCGAAACTACGGGAAATCGATCGCGCTAACAAAGTCGAATCCGAAACTTACAACGACACCTACCATGACGCTGTTTTGGCCGCCCGACTAGACTACGAAGTGGCCATCGCAGATTACAAACTGATCTGGCGACAAGCCGAGGCGATCGACCAGCAGTCATTCACGACCGACAGTGTGCCGATCAATTATGCTTTCTCGACGGCGATCATTGGACTCGACCGAACTTATCAGGTCCAGGTTGCCGCGGCTGAAGAAACTCGACAGTTCGCGCATGCTACCGCAGAAGGCGTCTTCTTTAACAGGCAAACCGCGGTCAACAACACCAAACGTTCGACGAATGCCAGGGAGGTCATTGCGTTGTGGAACGTACATGAGTCTACTCGTGTCAATGCGCATATCGCGATTAATAACGCATTGCAATTGCCGTGGACTCAATACCTCGTAGACTCTGCGACCGCTCGCGCCGCCTGGTGGAATAGTGCCTCGGTGCAATACGCGAACTTGGCAACTGAGCGCAACGCTGCCGAGACGACGTACACCGGTCGCTTAGCCACCGCGCATGTGATACGCCAACGAGCTATCGCCACCCAGACGAAGAACAAATCGTTGGCCGAAGCGAATTCGCAAGTCGATGAAGCCATGGACAAGGCCGACGCAGTGCGCGACTACTTTACGAACATGGTTGCTCCAACTTACACGTACGTGGATACGATCGCCCAGGCCGAACACAAACAGACAATCGACATCGCGCAAGCGAGACTCGACCACATCGATCACGAAGATGGATCGCAGTTGAACGCCGCAATCCAAACGGCGAACAATGTGTTCAATAATACTAAGAGCAGCCAAAATTCTACCTATCGCTCGGCGCTTGCCAGCCAGCAAGCCGACCAGTATCTCGATTTCGCAACGGCCGAGTATGATCGTAAAGTTACTTTGATCGCCGCAGATGCAGCACTCGTCACGACTCGTAACAATGAAGAACGCAAGTATCGCATCGAAGAATTGAACGCTTACTTGCAGTCGGCAACCACGTGGGCCAACATCGACGCGACCTATCGCCAGTACGAAGCCAACTCGTTCGCATCGGCGGCAGCTTCATTAGCATCGAGCCATGGTTCGCCGTGGGCAACCTACGACGAGCACTTCTATGCGGGTCAGGCAGCGAATGTAACGACGGTTTCGAATGCAGCCAGGACGAATGCCATCAAGCAAGCCACCGCGCAGCATTTGGCCGAGACTAGGCAGACAAATGCCGAAACGAATTGGCGCAATTTGTACGCAACGACCAGCAATATTCTCAACACGGCAATTGCGGGTGCTCATAAGGGATTCGCTACGAAGCAGTCCATGGCCTACGCGGCCGCAGATAATAACAACCTCGAACTGCCCTCGCTTTCGAGTCCCACGGACTTGGCTGGCCAGTACATGGTCGCTGGTCCGCATAGCGACTATCGTATGTCGCTCTACTCGGCGACCAGTACCAGCTACGCATATCCATACGCTGGATACTGGTGGGGCGCTTGGGGTTACTACGGTAGCGACAACTGGTTCACCGACTACGGCGGATACTACGACTATCTCTACGGCAGCCAAGTTTCATCAGCCGCATATGTCTACTTGTACAACCCTGCCAAGCAGTTCCCTGGTTCGTTCTGGCAAATGAATTCAGGCGCAGTCGCCGACCAGATGCTCGACAGTGAATTGCAGTTCCGCTATGGCGATACGTCGTCTGAAGAGCTGACCATTACCGACAGCGTACCACCGGGTGTATTTACGCCTTTGTCCCCTGTCAATCCAGACGTATCGGATGGAGCGGCATTTTCAAACGACGAGGTGATTGCAATTTTGTCGGGGCTCGATCCCGAAGCAAGCGAATACTGGACATTGCACGGTTCGACCACTCAAACGGTAGTCAGCGAGCGCCCTTCGGTTGATTTGGCAACGTTTTCACCTGAACTTGCTGACGCGCAACCGATCGAAGAATCCTCCACTTCGGACGGCCAGTCACCAAGCGATGCGCCGGCACGTGATACGACCTCTGCGACGGGTTCGCTCACTGAATCGGCAGGCGCTGAAGAAGGTTCGTTTGCCGTTGCCGAGCGAATTTCCAGCAAGGCCGCTGATGCCAGTGGAGTTACGACTTTCGCACAGCATCTCGGCCGCGCCAACGGGACTAACCTGACGCCAATGCAGAAACTGAACGCGTACCTTCAAGGTGTGAACAATCAGAAGGGTCCAGGTATTTTTGATCATGCATCCCAGATCAGTGTCAATCTGGTGATGGGCTATATCAATGGCCAGAATGGAAGCTTGACCAACTACGGCAAGGGTTTTGCCAAGGGCTTTTTCATTGATGGTGCGTGGGGGAATGTCGAGGGAATCAGTTCGATTCTTAAGTTCGGATGGGGAGCGGTCAAGCAATCGTGGTTCACGCAAGCACGATTCTTGACGTTTGGCAACGAGTGGATATTTGAAAATAGTTACTTCAACTTCGCAGATCAGCGGAAAGTCGAGACCAATTTAATCAATGCCGGACAGATGATTTTCAAAGTGCTCAATGTAGTTGGCACGGAGCTCGGAGATCAGGCCGTTGCCCACTATGACACACTATTAAATGGATCTGCTGCTGATCTCCAAGAACTGGGAGGCACCCATCAACAGGTCGCAGCCGCAGTTATGTCGATGGGTGTGTTGCTTTCGAAGCAACTTCGCGAGATGACGCCAGAGACACGCGGGCGGATCTCCGGAGCAATCACTTGGGAGCTTGCTCAAACAGCGGCGGAAATAATGTTTACCGCAGGTGTAGCGACGGTCGCGACCAAAGGTGCGAAGTTTGCACGGTTTGCGGATAAGCTGGCAGACTTCGCCAAGAAGTACGACAAGCTAGGCGCTCTTGCACAACCAGTGCTAAATCGATTGCGAGAGATTACTGAACCCGGCGGAGAATTGCGTAAGCTACTGGAGAAGTTCGATGAAAAGGCCGTTGTTGTCGCAAAAGCGGTGAGGGTGGTCGAAGACACATTGCAGAACGCTTGCTTCACTCCAGATACTCCAGTATTAACTAAAGAAGGCAAAAAACCAATTGGTGAAATCCGCCCTGGACAACAAGTCATGGCGTTCGATTTTGAAAATGGACAATGGAATTTCCGAGAAGTTAAGGCAAATACCCACAATCATTATTCAGGGGAACTTGTGTCAGTGACAATTGATCATGACACGATCAATGCGACTGCGGAGCATCCGTTTTGGGTCGTGTCTGGCAAACGCCTTTCTGATCGACCAA
>SYJV01000082.1 GCA_005798335.1 Planctomycetaceae bacterium
CGCGAACGAGAACAGCAAGCCTTTTCAATAACACCACAACCGGCTCCTGTCGCTCGAATTTTGCTACGTGGAAATCCGCTAACGCCAGGCCACGAAGTGCGGCCAGGCAGCTTAGCAGTCCTCGAATCGATTGCGGCCAAATTTGAGCTCGCGCAAGATGCCGATGATGCCACGCGTCGGTTGGGACTGGCGAACTGGATCGCCTCGCAACAGAACCCACTGTTTTCCCGGACCATCGCCAATCGACTTTGGCAGTATCACTTCGGGCAAGGACTGGTGCAAACGCCCAACGATTTGGGATTCAACGGCGGCAAGCCCTCACACCCCGAGTTGCTCGATTGGATGGCTGGTAGTCTGAGCGACGCGGGTTTTAATCTGAAGTTGCTGCATCGAAAAATCGTGAATTCGTCGACCTACCGTCAAAATTCGTTGCCCAATGAACAAGCGCTGCGAGTGGATGCAGCAAATCAACTGCTGTGGCGTCATGCACCAACTCGGCTGTCGTCGGAAATGTTGCGCGACGCAATGTTGTCTGTCGCGGGCGAATTGAACTCGGTCGGTGGCGGTCAAGGGTTCCAAGACTTCCGTCCGTTTCTACGCGGCGGGACTCAGTTTTATGAACGCATCGATCCAATCAGTGCCGATTCGCATCGTCGTACGGTTTATCGTACTTGGGCGCGCGGCGGGACCAACCCATTGCTCGACGTTTTTGATTGTCCCGATCCATCCACGTTGACGCCCAAACGCTCCGCCACGAATACGCCTCTGCAATCACTGGCGCTGCTCAATAATTCGTTTTCGATGCGGATGACCGAGCGATTGTCGGAGCGACTTCAGCGCGAATTTGTTAGTGATCCACTCAAATCTTTGAAACGCGGGTATGAGCTCGTGTATTGCCGCCAGCCGGATACGTCAGAGATCGACATGTCTCAAGCGTTCATTGCGCGGCATGGTTTGGCGGCGTGGTGTCGTGTCCTGTTGAATTCCAATGAGTTTCTTTATGTTCGGTGACGAGTTCCCACTCGGATTTGGTTCCAGACGAACTTTTTTCAACTGGACCACGCATGGTCTAGCCGGAGTCGCGATGCTGTCGCTGCTTGGTCGAGATGGTCGACTGGTGGCGGATCAGAAATCGGCTGCACTCGGTCCAGCGCTACACCATCCACCCAAAGCCAAACGAGCGGTTCATTTTTGTTTATGTGGTGGGCTCTCGCATATCGACTCGTTCGATTACAAACCGGCGCTCACCAAGCTGAACGGCAAATCGCTGGATAGCCAGGAGAGCCCCGAAGTATTCTTTGGCAAAGTTGGGTTGCTACGAAAGAATGATTGGGAATTCAAGCAGCGCGGCAAGAGTGGTCTGTGGGTATCGGAATTGTTCCCACACCTCGCCACCGTGGCCGATGAATTGACCATGATTCACTCGATGGTGGCCGAATCGTCTAGTCACACACCTGCGACGCTCAATGAAAATTCTGGGTTTCGATTGAACGGATTTCCGACGCTCGGTTCGTGGTTGTCCTATGGATTGGGCAACGAATCCGAAGAGTTGCCAGCTTATATCGTCTTGCCAGACGGACGTGGATTGCCGGCTAGTGGAACTAACAATTGGACCAGCGGATTTTTGCCAGCTCGTCATCAGGGAGTTTCGTTATCGGCGGGTGATCGTCCGGTCGCAGACCTTTTCCCGGCACGCAATGTTGACGCCGACACGGAGCTCGCAACGCAAGAACTGCTGCGTGAATTTAATCTCCGCGACGCGCGGCGATGGTTGGACGAAGAGGATCTATTGGCGCGCATGCGCAGTTATGAACTTGCCGCGAAGATGCAGCAAGCGATTCCGCGCGTCGCAAATTTCTCGCTTGAGTCGCGCCAGACGCTGGACAGCTACGGGTTGGAACGACCAGACACAGCAGATTTTGGCGGGCGATTACTGTTGGCTAGACGACTATTGGAAAGCGGCGTCCGGTTTGTTCAAGTGTTTTCCGGCGGCGACTTCAGTTCGCCGCGCATCAATTGGGACGCACATGAAAACGTCGTACAAAATCATACGCAAGAAGCAGTGCGCATCGATCAACCCATCGCTGCTTTTATTCGTGACCTCAAGCAACGAGGCATGCTCGACGACACGTTGCTCCTATTCACATCAGAATTTGGGCGCACGCCCTTTACGCAGTCAGCTTCGGATGTAGTTGGAACAGGACGTGATCACAATCAAACTGGGTTTACCGTTTGGATGGCTGGTGCCGGATTGAAACCCGGTTACGTTTACGGAGCGACGGATGAACTCGGTTGGAAAAGCGTAGAAAAGATTGTCACCTGGCCCGACTTTCATGCCACCGTGCTGCACTTGATGGGCATCGATCACGAACGACTAACGTATTATCACAACGGCATTCAGCGCCGACTCACCAACGTTCACGGAGCAGTGCTAAACGATCTAATTTCCTGACGGCGGCTAACTCACCTTGCAAGGCGTCTTCGCCGTACGCTCGCCAGCAACCGAGATCCGTTTTGAGTCGGTCTAGGACCAGCAAAAACCTCGCAAGTTGATGGATCGAGGCGCGCTATATCAGGACCGGCAGTCAGGAATTGGAGGAAAGTCAAAGCGAATTTCGAACATAATACTGAAGTCGCTCCGATACGATTTCTTCCAAAATAGTTCTAACTCTCTCGCTATCGTCGATCGGATTGTCCTGTTCGTCAGAGATATGGAGCTCCCTCGCTTGTTGAAATTCGACTAGTTTTTGCAAAATGGCGGCAGGTGTTCTTGAGCCGTCAAGGAGTGGAAGAATATGCCGATCTACAGGAGCGACATCGACAATTTCGTGGCGCCGATTGACAATTGCCTGCGCAAGTTTTGCGCTGCGTCGAACATATCGGTTCACGCAAGGAAATGTATCGAGAGCGTTCTGCTCGTGCGACTCGAAGGGTGCAATCGAAAGTTCTAACAGTTTACCGCTGCTGGTAGCGAAAGCAGTGAGCAACGACGCTTGGAGATTTCGTTTTAGCTCCTCGATGTCTTCTTGATTTGCATTCTGACGAGTTTCCAGATTCGAATCCGCTATGAGTTGACTAACTCGTATTCTCGCTGGCCACGCTTGGACGAGCTTCATTAAAGTGTCTTGTGTCGTCTTACTTGGCGTGGTAATCGATGGGCCATCTGGTATAGCAAATTCCAATTGCCCGTTCTCAACACCCTCGCCAGTTGCCGGACGAGCGATGGTCGGGGAAGCAGCATACAGACCGTTCAATCGTTTTCCGTCTACGTCGTAGTCTGGCTTGGCGCTCGCATGACAAATGAGCGTTTGCCGAAACGCACGATTGCGCACGAAGTCCATATACTGTTCTTTTTCAAGTAAGTTCGGTGCGATGGATTCGAGCATTTCTTGAACTTCGGGTGTAAACGACATCGAGGCGACCATCGATCCAAAATCGGAATCTCCCAAGTATCGCAAACCATGCTCGTCCAATCGACCGCAGAAATCCAAAAACCATAACGGTTCGTTGTGCTGTTCCAAATGCTCATGAAAGATATAGGAATCCGAATGCCGACGAAGAAGATCTTGTTGCTCGTAAAGCATCCGACTATAAGCACAATCTGAGGTCCGCGTGGCTTGAACGAGAAAGTCGAGCAGTTCGCGAGCTCGGAGAATGCGATCTTTCGGTGTCTCGTGTCGATGCCGACTGACATGATATCGCATCATGTCACGCACAGCACCACGCTGCCTCCAACCAGGATGTGTGTTGTAGCTGATATACGCAATGCCGGTCGGCGTCAGTTGAGTTGCGCAAATCTGAAGGATTTTTTCTTGTACTTGCGGCGGCACCCAAGAGTAAACACCATGACAAAGCACATAGTCAAAACTGCCAAACGATTCGTCGATATCGAGGATACTGGCTGTTCTTAATTGGAGGTTGTCGATTCGCAGTTCTTCGACCACCTTTAACCCGCCCTCGATTTGTTTCGATGAATAATCAACACCAACGAAAACGCAGCCCGGCTGGTCGATGGCCATGGGAACCAAGTTCCCGCCAGCAGCGCAGCCAAGTTCCAAAACACGATACGGACGCATCGGCGGGTTTAGACCAAGCAACTTAGCGATCGTAGCAAGATGATCGGGATGTGATTGCGAGTAAGGGAAACTCGGGTACGGAACCTCATCATAGCTGTTGAGTGATTCCGTTTCTGTCATTTTTTTCCCTGGTCGCTATTGGTCGGGTCAACTAATCTAACGGACAGCACGTAGACGCGTTTCCACAGCAGCGGTATACCGCGCTGCTCATAATCGAATTCTACCTGCGTACCAACTTCATACCATTGAGCTTCAGTGGAATTGAGCAAGGCAATGACGGAAGCCTTAGAGTCCTCGATTTCAATTTCAACAACATATCCTTCGGCAATCGGGATTCTGGTTGGCTGACGAAACCCCGCGCGATCTCCAGCATGAAATTGCGTGTACTCACCCGGTGGCTTGTAGTTCTTGCTCGTGATAACGCCTTTGGCGGACAGTCGTGGAACAGGCCGCAAGAATACAAGCCAAATCGAACCTGCCACAAGCAGCATGAATAGCGCGAAGAGTAGTTGCATTTTTGTATTCAGAATTGCTCAGCCATAGACCTGGAATTGGCATCGTTGTACCAAGAAGAACAGCGTCGGAAACAAGCTAACTATCTTACCATTTTGTCAAGGCCGGATGGCGTTGCTATGTCATGAAACAACTTGCCGATGAAGACAGGCAAGACAAAAAAAGGAAGGACAAAAAGAGTTGCAACACGTTACGGGCCTCATATTGGTGTCAATCTGTCTCTAGCGGAAGTTAGAATGAGCCGTGGAATGAGAAAGCCGATCGATTTTTTTGTCTTGCCTATTTTTGTCAGAGACTCCAATGCCGCCTTCGGCATTGTTGCCTAGCAGATGGCGTTGCTATGTAATGAAGCGACTTGCCGATGAAGACAGGCAAGACAAAAAAAGGAAGGACAAAAAGAGTTGCAGCACGTGACGGGCCTCATATTGGTGTCAATCTGTCGCTAGC
>SYJV01000083.1 GCA_005798335.1 Planctomycetaceae bacterium
ATTGCGAATCGAGTTCAGCGATAATCGGGACACCAGCGCTGCGGCAGCAGAGTCGCCATTGATCCAGGGCGAGTGTTCCTGCGTCGTCTAAATCCGCGCGCTTAAGCACAATACCGTTCAACGAACGTGGGATAAGCTTCCAGCTTGTCAACCTGTCGCGGAGTTTCACCATTGCTTGCACAAGATATTGACAAGCTGGAAGCTTATCCCACGTTCGTTGAACGGTATTGCGTTTAGCACGAAGTGGCACTGTCCAATGAATTTACCGTTGTGCATGGGCTAAGTTCTAGCAACAAGTTGTGTTCTGGCAAACGTAGTTGCACTCTTGCCCCAAAAATTGTGGAACAAAGTGCTAGCATTTTCACCAGTAAAGCGGCCAGTAATCGTAACCAAATTGCGAACTTAACCAAAGCCTCATTGCACTAATTGCTTTGTCTACCCACAATGATCCCAATCGTCTTATTGTGCATTGACTTTTTTTGTTCCCGGAATTCATGGAATCAACCTGCCCCGATATCGCGCACGATGCCTCCTCAGCGGTTCCGCCAGAGACACCTGCAGTAACTTCATTTGATCAATTAGACCTATCTCCCATTATGCTGCGCTCGCTGCGGCGATTGGGATACGAGGTACCTTCATCGATTCAGGCGCAAGTGATCCCGCACGCGCGAGAGAATGTCCATCAAGTTGGACAAGCTCGCACGGGCCCCGGAAAAACGGCAGCGTTTGGAATTCCCATACTAGAGATGCTGGACCCTCTCCGCGAAGTCCACGATCCGCAGGCCTTGATATTAGTACCGACGCGCGAACTGGCCGAACAGGTTAGCCAAGAACTGGAACGATTGGCGTTCGGATGTAAGACATCGATCACCGTCCTGGCGGGCGGCAAACTCCTGCGTCGGCAAATGACTCAGTTGCAAGCCGGTACTCAAATCGTCGTGGGAACACCAGGTCGCGTGCTCGACCATATCCATCGCAAGACGCTGATTTTGCACGATATTTGGTGCGTGGTTCTCGACGAGGCCGATCGCATGCTCGATATCGGATTTCGGCCAGCTATTGAGCGAATTTTGCGAGCATGTCCCAAGGACCGCCAAACCATGCTGCTGAGCGCGACGATGCCTACGGAAATCCAAAGGTTGAGCGAGCGTTATCTGCAGGATCCAGTGCGCATCAATTGTTCACTATCTCAGGTATCTGTTCAAACAATCGAACAGCGCTATATCAGTGTGGCTCAAGAAAATAAATATCAAACTTTGATCCGCCTGCTGGAACGCGAAGTGCCACGGCAAGCCATCGTGTTTTGTCGAACCAAACGCGGAACGGACCGACTGCATAGGAATTTGAAAGAGGAATTTGCCCGCCTGCCTGCCCTGCGCGATCTGCATTTGGATTGCATACATGGCGACATGAATCAGCGCGACCGCGACCGAGTATTTGCTAGCCTTCGCGGCGGTGAAGTTCAGTTGTTGATTGCCACCGATGTCGTTGGCCGTGGGATCGACGTATCCACAGTTTCGCACATTATCAACTACGACATGCCACTGGATTGCGATGATTATGTCCATCGCGTCGGACGAACCGGCCGTATGGGACGCGACGGCATTGCATTCACATTTGTCGCGCCGGGCGAAGGGCCTCAGTTGACTGCGATTGAGCAAAACATCAATCGGCTTCTCATCCGCGATACTCTGTTGGAAGCGGGCAACAACACCGACGATCGTATCAGCGACAGCTCCGCGTTGGTGAGTAGCTTGCACGACGTTGAAACCACGCAGCCGTCGGATACCACTGAAACCGCTGCGCTCCCTCGCCGAAAACGACTTTTCCCAAAACGCCGCTCAACTGAACGTCTTGCCAAACTCAACCCGCGTGTCGAATAACGGCCGAGAACTTTGTCGTTCGCATCGAGTTCCGCCACCGTTTCTAGGTTTACGTTTTGGTCAGATTGCTATCGCGATAACGCGAGTACCAGCCGCTGCAGTATATTGATTCGCTGGCATGTCCAGCGCAGAACCACGTAAACAGCAAATCCGAGCGCGACTCCGATGAAGTCGGCAATGCAATCGTAGAGATCGCTCACCCTTCCAGGTACAAATAGCTGGGTCCATTCATCGAGAATTGCATACCCGCAACCGATGGCCGCGACAATCAGAAAGTGGTGAGTCATCCCGCGAATCGTCTTGGGAATTGCCCACGCCAGCAGAAACGCTAGTCCTGCAAATGCTCCGACGTGAAATACTTTGTCGGACAGATGCAAGCGTGGGACCGCAGAGCTAGGCAAATGCGTCCCAACGAAAATTGTTACCCAATACAGACTGAGTAAAACGCTGGCAACTCGCAACAAGGCACCTAAGGATTCGAAAAACTGAGGCAACGTAAATTGGCTGGCCGCGCGGACATTGGTTCTCATCGGGAGTATTATTTCGAATGATTAGACAGTAAAACTGATATAAACCGGTAAGCTGTTGCGGTTAACTAATTCGATATGGTTCAAAATGGAGGCGAGGGAACAATGGCGATGTACCGAAGGGACGTTCGGACAATGTTACTTGCTCACTCGTAAACCACAGTTTCGATACCTAACCCATAGCTTTTCTTTGTTTGCGATGTTAGTCCAACATGCCTCACAAACATACGGACGGACTCCAAAAACGCCAAAATGTGAGATTTTTCGAAAAGGAAATAATTATGAGATTGGTGGTTTGTAGTGTTTGTTTCGCGTTTGTGCTCCTGTCAAACATGGATTCCACGGTGCGGCTGGTGGCGCAAGAAAAACCGAGAGAGTCGCCGGAACAGCAAGCCAAGAACAAGAAAACCGCCGCCAACCCAGAAAAGGAGCAAGCAGCGCCCGACAAGGACGGTTGGCGTTCACTGCTTGCAAAGGATGGAACCGCAGGTTGGCGGACGTCTGAATTTGGCGGTGATGGTGAATTCTCTGTTAAGAACGGGGAATTGCTGCTGGAAGCTGGGCAACCTTTGACCGGCGTCACTTACACTAAAGAGTTCCCCAAGACGAATTTTGAAATCCGCGTGGAAGCCAAACGAATTGAAGGGGGCGACTTTTTCTGCGGCTTGACGTTTCCCGTGGGAGATGGCCACGCGTCGTTGATTTGCGGTGGATGGGGAGGAGGAGTCGTTGGATTGTCGAGTGTCGATGGATATGACGCATCCGAGAACAGTACCAGTACATACGAGGATTTTAAGAACGATCAATGGTACCGATTTCGTATTCGTGTCGACAACGAGAGTGTGACGGCTTGGATAAACGACAAGGAAATGTTCAGTCAAGAACGCGAAGGACACAAGTTCACGGTGCGCGGAGAAGTGCTCGCTAGCCGACCCTTGGGATATTGCGTGTTTCAGTCGAAAGTTGCCGTTCGCAATTTTCAATGGCGACCGATCCCAAGCAAGTCCAAGTGAACCTGGCCCTTCTTGAACTGAGTGAATAGCCAATACCGCTCAGCAAACGTGGGATGAGCTTCAAGCGCTTCAAGCCTGTCAGTGTGCAGGTGAGCACACAACAACTTTCACAATATTCTGACAAGCTGGAAGCTTGTCCCACTAGCAGGCCACAGTTTTCGCTTGAGTTAAGAAGACGTATGTCCGAAATGTCAGAGAGCTCGGCCCTTAACTCGAAAGAGGCTTCGGCGACCACGATTCGCAAACCGGCACGAGTCATCGGACCGAGATTGAGAATCGTGTTGATCTTGGTATTGGGCCTTTTTGCACTCTTGTCTGCCAATGGTGCTTACTTATCGGCGGTTACGTGCCTGGAGTTTTTTTCAGGGCGAGTCTATCAAGACTACTTTTACCAGATCATGTTTCTGGTGCATCTGCTGCTGGGATTCGTGTTGATTTTGCCAGTGATTGTTTTCGGGCTGCTACATATGCGTGCAGCTCGTCACCGTCGTAATCGTCGCGCCGTCAAAATTGGCTATGCGCTGTTGTTGATCGCGATAGGAGTTCTCGTCTCCGGTGTCCTGCTGACTCGCGCCTTTGGACTGGAACTCAAGCAACCCGTTGCGAGGCGCGTCATATATTGGTTGCATATCGTTTTGCCACTGTTATCAGTGTGGCTATATTGGCTTCATCGCTTAGTTGGTCCACGCATCAAATGGTATGTTGGCCGGCGCATTGCGATCGGTTCTGCGATTGTGGTGGCCGCAATGCTCATCGTAACAATGCAAGATCCGAGGCAGTGGCATCAAACCGCTCCCAAGGAAGGTGACAAGTACTTTCAACCATCGCTGGCACGAACGGCTACTGGAAATTTCATCCCGCAACGCGCGCTGATGAATGATGAGTATTGCCTCAAATGCCATCGCGACGTGTACGAGGGTTGGTTTCACAGCGCTCATCATTTCAGCTCGTTCAATAACCCAGCATATCTGTACTCGGTGCGCGAAACTCGCAAAGTCGCCCTTGAGCGCGATGGATCGGTGCAGGCATCTCGCTGGTGCGCTGGATGCCACGATCCGGTCCCATTCTTTACCGGCGCGTTTGATAACCCGAACTACGATGACGTAAATGATATTACTTCTCAAGCAGGTATCACATGCACGGTTTGCCATGCGATCACTCATGTGGAAAGCAATCGTGGGAACGCAAACTATGTCATTGAGGAGCCGATTCAATATCCATTCACGTTCAGCGAGAACGCGATTCTGAAATCGGTCAACGAGTTGTTGGTCAAGGCCAAGCCCGGATTCCACAAACAAACTTTTTTGAAGAGCTTTCACCAGTCGGCAGAATTTTGTAGCACTTGCCATAAAGTACATTTGCCGAAAGAGCTAACGCACTACAAAGACTTTGTGCGCGGGCAAGATCATTATGGTTCGTACCTGCTCAGTGGAGTGTCCGGTCACGGCGCCCAGAGTTTCTATTACCCGCCCCAGGCCCAAACCAATTGCAACGGTTGCCATATGCCTGCCGTTGCCTCGCAAGATTTCGGTGCTAAGCCACCTCCGACCGGCGGCCCATCCGTGATTCACGATCATTTTTGTCCCGGCGCCAACACGGCGCTTCCTTGGTGGCGCGGTGACGACCCATATGTGCATCGCGCACAACAACTGTTGAGGGACTCAACGCGTGTCGACATTTTCGGAATTCGCACCGATGGCACGATCGAAGGCAAATTGACCGCTCCGCTGGGGCCCGACTATCCAGTCCTCCAAGCTGGCCAACGATACTTGATCGAGACCGTGATTCGCACGCTGAAAATGGGTCACCATCTCACCCAAGGAACGGTCGACTCGAACGAATTGTGGCTGGAATTGACTGTCGTCAGCGGCGATCGTGTGCTGGGCACCAGCGGCGGGATCTCCGAAGACGGACAAGTCGATCCTTGGTCTCATTTTGTCAATGTGTTTATGCTGGATCGCCAGGGAGAACGTATCGCGCGGCGCAACGCACAGGATATTTTCGTACCACTGTACAACCATCAGATTCCGCCGGGTGCCGGCCAAACCGTGCATTTTGCGTTGCAAGTTCCCAGCGATATCGCACAACCGATCAAGATCACGGCCAAGTTGTTGTATCGCAAGTTCGACAAAGGCTACATCGATTTTATGAACTCGTCCTACAAGTCTGGCGATAACGAGTTTCGAGAGCGGGCCTCGCTCTCACAATCCGTAAATCAGTTGCCGATCACGGTGATGGCAGAGAAGTCCGTCTGGTTGGGTATCAAGAAATCTGACGGAGAATCAGTCGATGCACCTCGCGATTGGTCGAAAGATGTGAAACTGCCGCCAACCTGGGAACGCTGGAATGACTACGGCATCGGTATGTTTCTGGCCGGGAATTCTCAGTTGCGACAAGCTGCTGAGGCATTTTCAAAAGTTGAACAGCTTGAGCGCTACGATGGACCTTTGAATCTGGCACGCGTACTACTGGCGGAAGGCGATTTGGATGGCGCGACCCATGCGATTCAACGAGCCAGCCGAGCGGAGCCCGCGCCGCCTCCCTGGACGCTGGCTTGGTTGTCAGGTGAAATCAGTCGTCAACAAGGGTTTCTTGAACAGGCTGCCAGCAGCTTTCGTAGCGTGTTATACGACGTGACCGAAGCGCGCCGAGCGCGAAATTTCGATTTCAGTTTTGATTTTCGAGTGCATAATCAACTCGGGTTGACCCTGCTCGACTTGGCGGATCAAGCTGAAGTGCGCGGCCAAGCAGAGCGCGCCAAGGAATTGCTCAGCGATGCGCTGACCGAGTTCCAATCGACTCTTAAGATCGATTCCGAAGATGTAACCGCCCATGCAAATTTGTCGTCAATTTTTGCACGGCAGAATAATGCGACGCTGGCCGAATATCACAGCCAGTTGCACCAACGCTATAAACCTGATGATAACGCGGCTGACGTTGCCCGCCCGATTGCACGCCGAAACTACCCACCGGCCAACCACGCGGCAGAACCTCTGGTCGTGTATTGGTTACATCGGGCCGGAGCACCGGGATTGCCGCCAGCGGCGGCGCTTCCCTCGCCAACTGAAAAACCAGAACTGTCCGTACCAGCTCAGTGACTTCACTTTTGATATCGAAGCGACGCTCGCGCTCGGCCAATGACTAAAGACGAATCTCAACTCGACGAGGAATCCGTAAACGATAATGACAACCTCGATGATTCTTTGGCTGACGATGCGGTGATCGCAGGAGCATTGCGGTGGTCGCTCGTCGTCATGAGCGCGGTCGTGTTACTGGTCGCTTTGACGGTAGGGATCTATTGGCTGACGCGCCCAAAGATGGTTCAATTTCAGACTAAATTGCAGTTGCCGGAGATTCGCGACGCGACGTCGATTGAACTGCCGCGGATTCCCATGACCGACATTGCCAAAGCAGCGGGAGTGAATTGGCAACACTACCATGGAATGGAAGGAGAAAAACTGCTACCGGAAACCATGGGCGGAGCAGTGGCCGTCTTGGACTACGATCAGGACGGAGATCAAGATCTGATCTTTGCCAGCGGAGATGACTGGCCTTGGTCGAAAAGAAAGTCTTCCGAGACGAGGCCCAGCACTCTGTCGTTGTACGAAAACAATGGGAGTGCATCGTTCACATTGAAGACGCGCGAGTGCGGGCTTGCTGACAGTTTTTATGCGATGGGGCTTGCCACTGGCGACTACGACAACGATGGTTGGTGCGATCTGTTTGTGACGGCGGTGGGCAAGAATCGGCTGTACAAGAATGATCATGGAAAATTCGTCGATGTTACCGACATGGCAGGCGTCGGTGGAGCCAGCGACGCGTGGAGCACCAGTGCGTGCTGGTTGGATTTCGACAACGACGGTTTGTTGGATTTGTTTGTTTGCAACTACGTAGTTTGGTCGCGCGAACTTGACTTGTCGCTGGGATCGACGTTGACGGGCATCGGTCGAGCGTTTGGCCAACCCACGAACTTCTCCGGAACGTTTTGTTATCTGTATCGCAATCTTGGCAAGGGTGAGTTTCAAGATGATTCCGAGCAAGCCGGAATTCAGGTGCGCAATGCCAATACTCACGTGGCAGTTGGAAAAGCGCTCGGCGTTGTGGCGGTCGACGTGAATCGAGATGGATGGCAGGACCTCATCGTGGCTAATGACACGGTCCAGAATTTCCTGTTCGTGAATCTTCAGAACGGCAAATTCGACGAAGCAGGAATACCATCGGGGATCGCCTTTGATCGCAGCGGTAATGCGACCGGTGCGATGGGAATTGATGCCAGTTGGGCTCGTAACGATGATTGCTTGGCCGTGGTGATCGGTAATTTTGCAAACGAGCCTGCATCGTTGTACATTTCGCGTGGCACACAAACCAATTTCTTCGACGCCGCGATGGCTTCGGGAATCGGGCCGATGACGAAGTTGAGCTTGACCTTTGGAATGTTCTTTTGCGATCTCGACCTCGATGGTCGTCAGGATATCGTATGCGCCAACGGACATCTCGAAGCTGATATTTCTAAGGTACAACCCAACCAGCAGTACGCCCATGCAAGCCAATTTTTTTGGAACGCGGGCTTGCAAGGATCTACGGAATTTCTGCGCTTAGGCGACCAGCAACTCGGCACTGCCGCGCTACAGCCAGTTGTCGGTAGAGGTTCAGCGTACGGAGACCTGGACAACGACGGAGATTTAGATCTGGTCATGGTAGCCAATGGACAGGCTCCGCTACTGCTGCGCAATGATCAGCAGACTGGGCATCATTTCTTGCGTGTGAAATTGCAGGGCACTCAAGCCAATCGCGATGGGATCGGCGCAATCATACGAGTCTCCTGTGGCGGAATTACACAAACTCGATCGGTAACCACAGGCCGCAGTTACCTCAGCGCAAGCGAACTGCCGCAGACGTTTGGCTTAGCCGACTTCGATAAGATTGGAAGTCTGGAAATCGAGTGGCCAGGTGGGCAACGCCAGCAAGTAACCGCAGTCGAAATCGACAAACTGATCGTCATCAAACAATCGTCGCCTTAATTGCATCTGAAAGATCACGCTTTGCTTCGAACCAAAGTACTTTCTGGAGGATAGTTAGTTGGACAGCGCCATTTTGTGTGCAAGGTATGGCTTTTGGCCCTAGCCATTTCGTCGTTTAACCCGCAGCCGCTAGGCGAGGATTGGGTTGAGCTTGGCTTTGCAAAAAGTTCGAAAACTCAAC
>SYJV01000084.1 GCA_005798335.1 Planctomycetaceae bacterium
CACAAATCCCTGCAGCATCGTTAAGCGACCTTGGAGGTTTTCGAGAAAATCTTTGCGCACGTCAAACTCGACTCGCTCGCTGGCTCGCGCAATGACCTCTTTATCAAACGCACCGTTGCCTCGGAATTGGTCATATAGTTGCTCGACAGCCTTCAACGTTGCACCGATATCCCAATTCATCGTGAAGTAACTGGCTGCAGACTCCGGTACAAAATTCTCAGGTGTGGTCGATCCACTTTGCGGACGTAGCAGCCCCAGAATCGATCGACGCGGGCTGCCGAGCAAGACATGCAGGTGGCTGATCGAATCAAAATCCGGTGGAGAGAGTATCACGCTGCCACCAATTGCCTGAATTCCGTCGATTCCCAGCGCCGGTAAGACCGCAAACACCGTGGTTGACACTGCGCTGGGCGGTGCCACTTGCTTGGCAATCGCCAGTGGATCGGCATAGAACGAGATTTGCGGACGTTCCCCTTGTGTCCCAACGCATCGGCCCAGCAAAGAAGTAAAGCGTCGATTATCCGCTAAACTCTGCCCCGACGCGCTCTTGCCTATCCATACATTTGCTAGCCGCTCGAGGCCGTCCAGATCGGTACAGGCCACAAATACACCACCATCGATAAAATATCCAAATCGCTCGCGGGCTCGATTGGGATTCGTAAACGTCACCAACGTCAACCGCTCGAGTTGCTTTTCTTGAGTCACCATACGCTCTGCCGTCGCAGTCCGTAGTCTCTCCAAAATAACTTGTACTCCGGAGATTTCTTGGCCAGCATCCAAGAGAATAGCGATCGAAGGAGACGTGATGCGCACGCGTACCTCAGTATTGCCATCCTGCTTTGATCGCTCGACACTGCCCATTGGTCTGTCGGCCGGCAAGAGAGCGATTGCCAATTCACCCGATGGCAACGACAACAATTCATCCAAGTTCAATCCCACAGCATTCTGCAACTGTTGGGTGTTGTTCACCAGCGACCCGTAAAATTCGGATAAGATGGGTTTCAGGTTCTCGTCACTGCCAAGCTTTCCCAATGTTGATTGTTGCAACGCCTCGCGAGTCTTAACCACGTCGTCCACACGAACATAGGCCAGCGTCGTATCAGGAAACAACTGCGGCGCCGTCAAGCGAGCTTCGGACGCCTGCTGGGCAACGGACGGCGAAATTGATGTTAAAACGGCGTAGCACAAGCAGGCGGAACTCAACAACAGTTGCCTCGATTGCCACTGGGACATTTAATCTAACCTTAGTAAAGATGAGTTCTCAAAACTTACGGCATCTGCGTCGGCGCAGAGCTTGGAATAAGCAGCGATCGACTAACTCAAGCAAGGCGCATGGGAATAGCCGAGAAATAAGTGTCAGGTACCTTTTGGGAGTATCACCCTAAGGGCAAGTTCCCCGCAATACGTGAACTTATTTCTCGAGCGGCACATAGTGGAAGTGACTCTCCTGAAGTCTCGATTTGTCTAATTAATTGCCTATTCCAACTATGACATGCAGTTTGACTGCCGCCCCTTCAGCGTAAACGCTACAATAATGCGTGAAATCGAAATGCTAGCGAACGAAAACGGATTCGCCCGATGTAAATTCCGACCACGCTGGATTGTATTCGAATTTGCCGTACAAAAATTGCGAACTGTTTCAGTTAAATTGTGGTTTCGCATATACTGGTGGTAAAGTCCGCCCTTGAAATGCTGACGAATAGTTGTGGTTCGCTTCGTGAACCAACTTGAGAAGTGATGCAGTGCCGTCCGTTCGCGACACGACCGACAGCTATCCAACGGCGACAGATTTTATCGAGTCCCTTTTGTCAGTTGGCGAGAGTTTTTTGTCAAGTTGGCTTAGGCCCCAGAACTTATGTAGATCCGACGGGTTTGTAAGCCCAGAGCAGTTCTAACCTCGGCTTAATATGAGGAATTCCCTATGGCCCTTCGAATAGTCACTCTTCTGCTAGCGCTCAGTTTTTCCGCAGTAGCTTTCGGGCAGGGAAGGGGAGGTGGCGCAACCGGAGGTGGTGGTGGCACGGGTGGAAACACGGGCGGCGGAGGATTGGGTGGCACCACCGGTGGAGGATTGGGGGGAGGCGGCTCTGCCTTCGGCAATACCACGATCATTGGCGCAACGACGGGGACTACCGGTACTACCGGAGCGGCTACTGGAACTCAAACTGCGGCTGGGATTGGCCAGAGCTTAGGGCTTGGGCAAAATCAAATGGGGGCATCGACCAATCCATTCCAAATGTCGAACAATGCCTTCAGCATGGGAAATAACTCCCTCGTCAATTCAGCCATCATGGGCCGTTCCATGGGAGGCATGATGGGAATGGGCGGAATGGGCACGGGAGGAATGGGAATGAGCGGCATGAACAGCCGCACCGGTATGAACGGGATGAATAACCAAAACCAAAATCAAACCAAGGTACGCGCCACGGTCCGATTGGGATTTTCCATGCCCCTGCCACCGGCGTCCGAACGGTCGCAAGCGATTCAATCACGATTGTCGCGCATTCCAGGAAGCAGCTCAGCACAAAACTTGCAAGTCTCGCTTTCTGGACGCACCGCTACCGTGCGCGGACAAGTTCAATCGCTGGACGATGGCAAGCTCATCGAACGCCTATTGAAATTGGAACCAGGCATCGACACGGTCGTAAATCAACTCGCTGTATCGACTTCGCCCGCAGGCAGTGCTCCTGGCACCGCAGTGGTACCACAGCCCGTAGTGCCATAGCCGACAACAATCGAGTAGCAGAGTAGAACGATTGTCCCCAATCGTTTGTTCACAAATCGTTTTTCCGAGCAGTATGTTCTGAAGATGAATTGTTCGTTTTAACAACAACTCAGTTAGGCGAGCGGCAGATAGTTTCTTACCAATACAAGCCCGAAGCGCAAGCGAGTGTATGCCAGGATTGACGCACTCGCTTGCGCACCGGGCTTGTATTCGCTTAGGCCTTGGTAAATTCCCATCTGCCGCTCGCCTTATCGCGTTCAGCAAAGCTGGCAACATACTGAGCAGTGTTATTCGGGCGCTGAGCAATTGAGGACAATTGCTCTACTCTCAAAACCCCTTGTTCATTATGGGCTGCGTGGGATAGGTTCCCAGCGACAGTGATTGTCGATCGTTGGCATTAGCCGGCGGAGTCAAATTGTGCACGTTCGTGGTCGTTCCACTTGGCGTTTGAGTCGGGACACCGTTGTTACCACCAAACGCAGAAGGAGCAACGACGTTTGGCTGGTTGATGCGCTTCAACTGTTCGAGAATCGCATCTACTTTGGCATAGGACTCTGGTTTCATGTGCGAGAAGCCACCCACTGCGGGCGATGAAGTTTGAGCTGTCGGTGTTGTTGGTTGTGATAATAGGCGTTGACCTGAACGCGGATTTATATTGATCGTAGTCGTACTCAAGCCGCTTTCGTTAGCGCGGGCGCTCTGAGCATCTAGCGTCGCGGGCTGACTGGTTGGAGCACTGGATGTTTGCTGAAACGATACTGTCTGAACACCCGTGGGCGCGGGTCCCATTCCAGGCAACTCTTTTCCTGGGAGCACCAGCTTCGATGCAGAGCCTTGCACTATCTGGCCGCTGGTAGTCTTAAATGTCGGTATCAGTGTGATTTCTTTTCGCGCTCCATCAACTCCATCCCACGGAATCCAAACACTGTAGGATGCACCCAGATCCGACTCGCTGTAGTGTGCTGTAAATTGTTCGGAGGTGAAGCGAAATCGTTTGTCGGACTGAGTCGTGTATTCGCGCAGCATCCCGGGTTTTTCTTCGAATCCATGCACGATCAACTCGCCTTCGACAGGAATCGGTTGCGATTTTTCGTTGTAGAAATAAACTCTGCCGCCAAAGCCGCGCGTGGGTGCTGCATGCGAGGATGCCAAGATATCATGCGACCAGATAGTCACCATTTTCTGCGGAATCTGATATTCCTTCTTCCACAATTTGGACAAGCTCCAAGCATCCTTCGAGTTGGATTTGCCGGTAGCCAGCGTGCTACATCCAGCACTGAACGCGAGCATGCACAGTGAAGTGAAAGTAAACATGTAGCGCATGACTTGAGGACTCCTGTTCCAACTGCGTGGTGTATCCATTCAACCAATTCGCGTGAGTTTGGCTGCCATCGGCGAGCGGACTAACTCAAATTCGCAAAAGTTCATCCCAGGTTTTTTGGCGCATTAGGCATAGCACGCCGTTGTGGTCGGTTTTGCTATTTACGACTGCCAATCGTGGTTGCACCCGAGTACGGTGAGTACGCTGTAGGTGTGGTGACGCCAGGCGTCGAGCCCGGTTTTGCAAAAGGCAAGGCGGACGCACCAGCGTATCTCTGTGTGCTGTTGGCGCTGTTAACGACGTTTGCACCTGTCGGAAGGGCAGTGCGCGTTTCGTAGCTAACTGGCTGCAACGGTGAGGCCAACGAAACGGGTCCATCGCTAGATTGGCCCATCGGCACTGCCGGTTTTCCGAGATAGCTAGCCGGTTGAGCTGGCGCGCTTCCGTCCAACAAAATGCTCTCACCTTCCAATTGCGGTCCTGTTTCCACAGCCGCTGGTTGTAGATCGGGATAGATTGTGGAAGACTTGGCAGGTCCCCACAGTCCATTGCCGCCAGACAACCCAACATCGCTGTGTAGGTTTAAGACATCCGCCAAGCACCAACTCATACGCGACGATTCGACTTGCTTGATCATTTCGTAGTCCTCGTCGGTCGTTACCAGTCGCGGTGTGAGCACAACCAGCAGCTCCGTTCTCTGTTCGCTTTCTTGCTCAAATCGGAATAGACCACCGACCCACGGCAGACTGCCCAGGATGGGAATCTTTCTCGATGCACTGGAACGCGTCTTGGTAATCAGACCTGCGAAAACAACCGTTTGACCAGAATAGGCACTGATATAAGATTGTGCAGAGGTAGTGTTGATGATGGGTGACCGAATCACTTCACCGTCCGGTCCAAATCCGATTGGAATTCCGGTGTCTGCCGATCCTACAGTATCCCGGGCAATATTTACGACCATGGTAATCAGACCGTCTTCATTGACACGAGGTGTGACGTTCAAGAGCAAACCGACGTCAATGTCTTGAGTCGAGACAGAGAATCCGTTCAGGCCATTGTTAACTCCAGTAACTCGTGGAACACTCGAACCAACCAAAGTTTGTGCCGGCCGATTGTCCATTGTCATAATTTGTGGACGGCTCAGGATCTGAAGCCTACCCGCGTCTTGCAACGCTCGGAACAAGATACCTACCGACTCACTGGCGGCAGACAACACAAGACCTCCGTACCCCAATTGGGCATTCTGTCGACCCATACCAAAGGTGCTGAGTCCCTGCCCAGCCACGTTTTGCCCCAGACGTTGTTGAGCGGCTGGCAAGGTGGTCGCAAAGGGGACTCCTTGGTTGAATACTGGAGAGCCAAGAGTTCCACCTGTGGCAGTGTTTCGGTCAAACAGTAGGGCATCTTGCAAACCAAGTTCCGCACCGATATCCAGCGCGTCGGTCAGACTGACTTCAGCCATCAACACCTGAATTGCTACCAGCGGCGGGCGGCGATCCAGTCGCTCGATCACTTTGCGAATGGTTTCGTAATAACGAGGCGTCGCGCTGATCACTAGGCTGTTGGTGAGTTGTTCAGCGACGATGAACACTTCGCGATCGGATCTTTCAAAGACGCTGACCGCTTGATTCAGCAAGATGTTTGTCTGGAGGGCTTGACGTTCACTTTGGAGCAAACTCGTCAACGCGTTCGCGACATCTTGGGCGTTAGCATTACGGAGCCAGAACACTTCGGTGCGTCGCGTTTGTACACCTTCTTCATCCAGTCGCATCAATACGACTTCGACGACCTCCAAGTCGGTCTTGGTACCGCTGGCGATAATGGTGTTGGTACGCACATCTTGTGACAGCCTGAGCGGAACCAGCGAGGACTCGCCACCGGTCGTCAGTGCCTGTTGAAACTGATTGCCACCTCCGAACAACCCACCCGTTCCCTGTCCGGCGGTAACCTGCAAACCAAACATTTGCTGGAGTGTTGCGGTCAGCGAAGTAGCATCGCCATTCTTGATCTGAAAGACTTTGATCTGCGCTTCGGCGTTGGGCGCTTGATCCAGTTGTTCGATCAATTTGCCGATCAGCTCCATGCTCTGCGAAGGAGCCCGCACGACGAGAGCGTTGACGGTCGGATCGGCAGTGATAACTACACCTGCCAAGATACCCGACTCTGTCTTGGACGAATTCACAGGATCGACGATCACTAGTTTTGTGCTGGTCGGCGTGGCTCGAGCGGCACCTTGCCCTTGTGCTGCAGGCGCGCCATTGATGACTTCTTCCAAGACTTGCTGAAGTTCTTCGGCAATCGCATTCTGCAGCCGAAACACTTGCACTGCGTTTTGGGCCGTAGTCCCCTCAACATCGATCTTGTCGACCAAGCGCATGACCTCTTCCATGTCGCGCGGCGAGGCTTGGATGATCAGCGAATTGGTGCGGAAGTCCGCTTCGATTTTAACGCGTGTCCCCAGTCCGGTTCGCACGGTGTTGCCTTGTCCCGGGGTGTCCACAAAGAAATTGCGAATCGTTGTCAAGGCATCGGTTGCCGAAGCATGGATCAAATGAACGACGCGCAGTTCTCGTGCCGGATCGAGCGGTTGATCTAGCTTGGCCAACAGTTCCTTCACACTGGCTATGGCTTCTTCACGTCCGATCAACAATAGAGCGTTGGGTTGGCCCAGCGCAGAGACTTCGATCTGTCCCTGTCGAGTGGAAAGGACGCGATTCTGGCCGTACAGTCCGGTAATCAAGGTAGCGACAGCTTCTCCGTTGACGTGCTGCAATGGATAGACGTCAACTTTGGGCGCAGTCTCGATGCTCATTTTCTTGATCTGCTCGATGACTTGCAGCGCGCGTTCTACGTCTCGTTTGCTGCCACGGAGAATCACGACGTCCATGCCTTCGACAGTTTCGATTTGGACGTCGCCCATCAGCGTGGTGTCTGCGCCGAACGTATCTAAATTGCCGAACGCTGTTACTTTATCGCCATCACCGGGTTGTGCGGGCTGAGCATTGTTCGGTGCTTGGGCATTGTTACCCGCTTGCGCATTGTTGCCAGCTTGAGCGGCATTAGTGCGTGGCAAGTTGGCGCGAGCTTCCGTCGTTTGGTTATCGTTTTGCGATTGCTGGAACGCTGTACGGATCAGTTTCAACGCACGATTTACGGTTTGAGGCTCCGCAGGTGCCAGCGGTACTACGTGGATTGGGCGATCCGGATCGGATTGCCCCATATCGAGCGCGTGAATGACCTGCAGCCAATCGGTCACTGCGGTTCCGGTTCCAAGCAGCGTGATTTGATTCTGTCGTCGATCGATGGTCAACAGGTCTTGCAGTCCGTGAGTGCTGGCGAAACGGAAGTTCGCAATTGCTCCGTCGTTCTCGGTGGTGACGGTCATTCGAGTTCCGACCAGTCGCTGAATCGATTCCTCGATTTCTCTCCAGTTACGATTCTTCAGTGAATAAGTATGCTGATGCGTGGAACCAACTCCATATCCGCCATCGTCGGGAATTCCCGCTGCCTTGGCCTCAGAAGCCAGTGTTTGCATGCGAGCGCTGATGTCGCGCAGGACGGATTCTGGCGCCATGACCATCAATTGTCCGGTGCGAGGATCGGTCGTGACTCGCACACGCGTGTGACCGTGATATAGAATCTGCAACCGTGCTCCAATCGCCCCAATCAAATCCGATGGCACGTCGAAGACTTGTATTTTTGCTGGATCGAGCTGCGACTGTTGATTCAATGCTTGCGCTGTTGCATTGCCCTTGACCGCAGCGGCAGAGCCCGGCGTTCCCGCAGTTGCGAACTCGGTGGCTCGTGGTATCGAGGGGAGTTGAGGAAGCGTTTGTTGACCGAAGGCGGACATTGACATAAGGCTTGCTAGCAATCCGCCCAGCACGCCTGAAATGCTAGTTCCACGGTTTAAGGTCTTGCGCATTGTGTGCCTCTTGCCCCACTTCGTAACACGGTTCGAGAGCTGGTTTGGATGTGTGGACAGATCCACTATTAAGGGAGAGTCCAAGAACTACAATCGGCAAAACCGTTAAACTTGTTGCAGTGAGAGTTCCTGCTCTAGCAGAATTAATCTGGAAATTCTTCCCAAATTTACTCGATTCATTCCAAGTGCGGTAATCGTTGGTGCGCGCTGCAGGTCTTTGAATTGCGGACCAGCGTAGTTCGTCGATTCAACGTGACGGACAGAAGCGAATTGGAAAAGCCTGTCGAATCATGTTGCTATTTGTAGCAATAGTGGCGCCATTTCTTGATGCTAGACGGCGATTGATATCAAGCCGTCGCAAAAAGATCGCTCAATTCCACTTGGTTGCTGAGCAAGTTGATTGAGTAGGGATTTGGCTTTAATCCGTTCGCGGTTACAAGTGTCAAGAACAGTGCTTTCCTTGTTCCGGTTCGAGTCCGAAATACTCGCAGCTTTCGTTCTAGTTCAGCAGCATATTTCTTGTCGATCATGAATGGATTGTTCGAGTACTTCATCTCGCAAAGATTGATGGACTGATCATTGCGGTCAATTGCTAGGTCGATCTGAGCCCCTTCGTCAAGGCTGTTGGCTGCGGCGTACTGCCATGATGCTTCTTCCGTCAAGACTCCGGATATGCCGAGGGCTCGCTTGATCTGTGGTACGTGCAGCAAACACAAATTTTCGAAAGCATACCCGGACCAAGTGCGCCATTTCGGACTGTTCACTTTGGATTGCCAAATCTGTTTACCGGAAGTCCGGTTACCTTCAATCCAGCTCAAATAGAAAAGGGAATAATGATCCGTCAATCGCCACAGGCTGTGCTTGCGCTGCGTATACAGTGCGGGGAATTCGCGGATAAATCCGGATTCGGCCAATTCATTTAGCGCTTTGGTCAAAGTTCCGCCGCTGTTCAACCCCGATAACTTAAGGAGTTCGTTTCGCCCAAGGCCCTTCTGTTTGTGGGCCAGAGCACGCACGATGGCGAGATGATTCTCCGGTCGTTCAAATAACGCACCATAGAGCTTGTCGAACTCGTTGTGAAGCAGGCCGCTTTTTTGGAAACAGAGTTCATCGATCGTTTGCGGGACGGACTTTCCTTTCTTCACGTGCTGCAAGTAGTGTGGTATGCCTCCTACGCAAAAGTACCATTCGGCAATCTGCATATCTGTCCATGTCACTTTGGCGTGTCGCAGAAACTCGCGTGTTTCCCCCAGAGTAAAAGGCGACAATCGGAGAGTGGACGTGGCTCGATTGTGAAGCCCGCCTTTGGACGAGATAACTTTATCGATCATCCATGAAGCTGCAGACCCACAAATGACGCACATCAGATCTGTGTGCTTGACGGCATAGCCATTCCAAAATTCTTCGAATGCTGATACGAACCCCGACTTGCGAGTTGCCAGCCAAGGGAATTCATCGATGAAGAGCACTCGCTTCTTTTGATTTCTCTCTTTCTTGGCTTGGCTGAGCTGTTGCTTGAGCTGTTGAAATGCATCGAGCCAAGAATGGGGCGGCGCCAATTTGGTTCGAAAACACTCGCTTAGACGGTTTGCAAAATTCGCAAGCTGGTCTGAAAGTTCGGCATTGTGCAGACCGACAAGTTCAAAGGTGATAGAGTCTCGTAGGTGCTGACGAATGAGAAATGTTTTCCCCACGCGTCTTCGTCCGTAGACCACGACCAACTCTGCGTGAGGGGAGCCTATCGCTCGATTCAGCTCTGTCTTTTCTGCTTCTCGTCCGATTAGCATGCACACCCTGCGATTTATAAGTAGCCAAATCAGTATTGCCTAGGACACATTTGGCTGAATATAAATTACGGCCGTTGCACATGCAAGATATAGATGTCCTTATAATCAGCCAAATGTGGCTGTTTTTTACTCGATTTGGCTGGATATAAGTTTCCGGTACAAGCCACCACAAGGAAGCGGCAAAGCCAAACAGAAAATTGTGTTGAAGGACAACGCTGAAAACGAGCCGATGCAAGCTGATCGCTATTTACCAGGGGCAACGGAATATCTGAATATTCCGGCACGCGAAGATTCAAGTTCGACGACGATTCCGCCGTCGGCCGCTCATCTAAAAAACGTATCCTGAAATTTGGGCAGCGCGCCGGATCCTCTTCTAGTTCACATCGCTCTGTTGATTCGGCGTCGTGCGAATGTAGATCTGACGAGTCGACCGATTGGTCTCGCCTTCATCAGTCGATGAATCCTCCGGATCATTGTTGGCGATGCTAGTGCCCGGGTCAACGTGAACCGTTATCGCAAGATTAGTCGGAGGTTGTGGGAAATTGACGGCAACTGAACTGGTAACAGGGGGCGGGATGATAATCACCGAATTGGTAATCGGCATCGCTGCCGTGTTCGGCTCATACCGAATAAAGCCGTCGTAAGCCAATCGCGAATTTATGTCTTCGATGGTCAGGTGCGGCACGATCCTGGCCGTGATCGCTGGCGAAGCGGAATTGATATTCGTGGCCAATACGTAATTGCCTACATCCGAACCTCCCAAGACCAGTCCCGCGAGGTCAACTGTGCGCAAACCAACGTTGATCGAATCAAAATTCGCTTGCAGAATCATCAGGTTGTCGCCAGAGAGCAGCCCAACGTACACGATGCCGCTGGTATTCAAGGTGGCGATGCTGGTTCCGTCAAACAGCCTATCGGAGGCGGTTACGCCCAGAATTTGACCGATAATGGCAGGCGTAATCTGGCCAGTAGAGATCGAGTTATTGACTGGATTGATCACGTAACCAAAAACGGGTTTGCCGTTGTTCGCAATGCTGTAAACCGGCGAGATAGTGACTAGTTTGTTGTTACCGGCGTTCTCGTTATTGAACACGCCTGAAGTTGGGAATACCACTGAGTCACTACCGACCAAGCCAGTCGTGCTGAAATTGCTCGACGTGAGTGGCGCGTTGGTAAGACCATCGTATACTTTGCTCACTGGACCAACAAATGTCACATCGGCTGTTGGTGCTATCGAGTAGAAGAACGCGTTCCCTGTGGCGGCTGGTGTTGTTAGTCCCCAAACGGCATTGTATTGAATGAAATCGAAATCGAGACCGCCTCGTACGTCGGGAGTCGAGCCGCCAGCGGGATCGGGGTTTTCGCTCCAAACGGACCAGTGCTTGCCTGTTCCGCCCGCAGCCAGTGCGCTCGCGCCGCCGTTGTTAACGAACCGTGACGTGGCAATGGTAATGTCGCCATTGGTTGTAGTTACGCTGCCACTCGATCCGATGTTGGTCGATTGGTCTCCCACGATGATCACCGACTGCGGCATCGACAAGGAGTTATTAATATGAACATCCTCTGCTGTGTAGAGGACTAAGTGGTTTGCATTTGCTGGCGAGATCGCCGCAGATACGGTTATGTCACCCGGTGTCAAACTGGAGCTGCCAAGAAACAACCGAAAGCCAGTGATGAAGTCGAGTTCCGTGTCGGTTAAGCCCAACTGCCGTGTGCCAGGCAGGTTAATGTCCGTTCCACCCAGGTCAATTAAGGTGCCGGCTGTCACATTGTTAATGTAGACATTGCCAGCCGCGTTAATGGCGCTGCCGATTACTGCTGTATCGGTGTTGATTTCGATTACCCCGTGAGCTGCGCCGGTGCTTATCGTTCCCGAAAAATGTTCAAAGCCCCGTGTGTCCGCCGAGCTTGTCCCTGCCAAGCCGTGAAGGAATATCGAACTGCCGGTCGACGTAATGTTTCCGAAGTTGTAAATGCCACGACTGGTGGAATCGCCTATCGAGGTTCCAGCAGTTCCGTAGATTGTCAAAGTACCG
>SYJV01000010.1 GCA_005798335.1 Planctomycetaceae bacterium
ACTGTTGTGTTGCGTCAAGACGAATTTGCGGCATGGGTGGCTCGGCTGGTGACGCCGAGGCTGCCTCGCCCGCGCTCGCCTCGCGATCCGACCGTTTCGCTTGCACTCCAAGGAATTCATCAGCGGCGCGGCCGAGTGGGTCCATACCCATTCCTGCAGGTGCCGACTTGGGTTGGGCGCCGCCAGAGCCTCCGCCACGAAAGCCCGCTCCGGGAAACCCGCCGCCAAATGGACGAGTTGTCACAGCACCATCGCGAATTTCGGCGGCAATTGCAGGTTGCGATGCTGATTCCGCAGTGATTGCTTCGACTCTCGCTCGATCAAAGTCGGCGCGTTGCTGAGCGATCGATACTGATCTTGACTGCGCCAAAAAATTGGGCAAATACTTCCCACCAACCCAAGACAATGCATCGGTCAGCCTCGGTATCCAAGACTCAGTCGGGGAATCTGCAACAAACACGCTGCCATCTGATTTCGCCAGTGTGTATCCGTTGGGCAGAATTACTTTCCAGTCCAGGTCAGCCACTGGAATCGGCGTTGCGCTCAATGCAGCCGATTCTCGTTCGGCCAGCTTCGGTGCGACGACGGCAATTTGTCCACGATGTTCGAATGTTGAAGTTCTCGATTCGTAGACCAATTGAAGATCGCGGCTGCGTGTGGTTTGCTCAAAGGGAATGGGAATCATCAATCGTTCGCCTCGTCGTTGCGGTAAGGCCGGTGCGCCGTCCAGCAGCGTGGTCCACAGTTCAGCTCCTGGCGGAAGGACCACTTCGATGTATTGAGACTTGGTCTTCATTTTGAATCGTGCAGCCGTCTGGCAAACTCCCGATTTGCTGAACAGGCTCAACAGTTCGGCTCGATCGACCAAGGTCGAGGGAATCGCGTGAATCGAACGTCGAGCCAGTTGAACGCTGACGCGCGGGCCAGCCCCAACGTAACCGAAAACTCCGAGTAGTCTCTTACCAACTTCGTATTCGGCATCCACCAGCTCGCCGATATCAATGGCGGTCGGTGCATTGTCAGCCACAATATCCAGCTCCGGATCCCCTTCGATGGCAATGGTTCCCGACTGACGGCTGACGTCCTGCGCGATTGCGATCGGCAATTCGTAGCTGAGTGGAAACGGTGCCGAAATAGGTTGCGTAAAGTCAACTGCCAAACGCACGGTTCCGCTGCTGGGTTGGGCGAGCGTAACTTTCCAAACTCGACGCGATTGGTTCAACGTGCTGACAAACTCTTTGACTTGCGTGCCAGCGAGTCCACCAATCGAGATTTCTGCGGGCGTCGACTCAGGCAAGGAAAATGACAGAAACGGTGCGCGAGCTTGTTGAACATCGAATATTAGTTCGTAGTGCGCCGCAAGATGATCAGCCTGAATCTTGAAAAACGACAGAGAACGAGCACTGACACGCGGGGCTGGACGATTGACTTCGAGAGTAGCGCTCCAGGGTCGGCGCTGGTAGCTGAACGATACAGCCGCGGACACTCCGTCCAAGCGAAATCGAGTTTTGTCGATTTCTGAAAGCGGCCGTAGCTCGGTGGTGCTCGCCACGCGAGCTTCCAAGTCATCGGTTACCACAACTGCGATTGCGCCTTCGTCGAGCGTAGTGTCTTCGACGCGAAAATCGGGAAAATCAATCTCCAGTTGAGTCCAAGGACTTAACCACTGCGCAGGCACAGCTTTCGCTTGAAACACAACGTCGCGCTGCGAAAAGACTGGAGTTGCGGATGGAAACATCACTCGATAGCGAGTGCGGTTTTCGTCCGGATATTTTTCGAAGGCCAAATTTGTACCGTCTGCCAAACCGACGGACTCGATCTGCCATAACGCTGGGCCGGTAATGTCGAACGAGAAAATCTTTTCGGATTCGCTGCGCAATCCGAATCCGCCTCGCAGTGTTAGAGCATCGTCGCCAATCGTCATCAGTAGGTTTGTCGCAACCATGAGGCTTCCGGCAGACTTCGTAAACTGAGCAGAAAGTGCATATTCGGCTTGCGGAGCGTAGTACGCTGCCACAGCGCGCAACCGAGGGGCGCCCGGTTCGTCCTGAATGCGGCCTTCCAAGGTCTGGCGAATCACTTGCCTATCGACCGGGATCATTCCGGCATGTCGGATCGCGTCTGTTGTTAGACCTTCTTCGACCAACAAACCCCACACGGCCGTTTGGCTGACAACACCCAGTGGACGAATCTTTGGCAAACTCCAGTTGTTCAATGCTGCGGGCAAACGGACTAAGTTCGCGTTCAGGACGATGCGCTGGGCGATTGTTTCGCGCAATTTGACAACCAGCACCGATTGTTCGTTGATTCGTTCGATACTCCAACTGGCCAACAACGGTGTTTCGACAGCAGAAACGTCGAAATCATCGGGGATTTGCAATCGCACTCGATCCGTCGCACCCTGGAGTACATTGAACGACATGGTTGCATGCAGACGTTCATAGGTCTGAGTCACTTCGTCGATAATGACGCCGCGAGCCATCAGCATTGCTTGTTCATGCAGCATCCGGTTGTTTAGCGACATAACCAGCGACATGATTCCTTTGTCGAGCAAGAGGTCGAATTTCGTCTCGTTTGCTTCCGCGCTATACGATCGCGTCAGCAGTGTTGCACCCGATTTGAGTTCGACATTTCCTGCTGTAGTGACTTGCAGTTTACTAGTCGCAGCATACGGCAGTTGAATCGCCAGAGATTGGACCGCCGCCGAAGCGCTGACGCTGGCCATCATTTCCAGTTTTAGTGAATGTCGCCCCATGCCCTCGACAAAGATGCTCACCCCAGCAGGCGAACGCTCTGCCATTGCGGCAGGCTGGCCATCCATGGTAGCTCGTTGGATAGTCGCGCCTGTCATATCCAGCGTAAAATGCTGTAGTCCATCGACGAGCACATCGATTTCCAATTCGCCGAGAATTATCGCGTGCCCTTGTTCGATTTTTGCTTGATAAGTGGCAGAAACGAGTGTTGACTCGATCGGCACTGGTGGTGTGGGAACTTGTTTGGCGCGAGCTTGTAATTGTTCGAATTCAGTGCGAGTCAGGTAAACGCGCTGGGAGTTGCTTCCAAGCAGGACGTCCAGCTCTTCAAAAGGCACGTACAATTCGCGAATGGTTTCGGCCACATGCTGAGATGAATCAGTTCCTGCGGTACTATTTGGTTGAGCCCAACCAACGTTTACGTGCATCATGACACTGCACAACAGCACGGCACGACCAACCAAACAGAGCTGATTCGGTGATGTGCTGGACGTTTTGTCTGGCATGGCTTGTTTACGGAAGGAGTTGCCCCTATTCATGTTGATCACCTCCTTGAACCGGAGTGTCCGGCGCGGCTTTGCTAGCACTGCTGGGGCGAATATCGTCAGCCTGTTGATCGCGCTCGAACAATACAGCTTGGGACGGCTCAATCGTTTTTCGAGTTACCGATCGCGATGTCTCCACAAGCCTCGCTAGGTGCTTGGCGCCTCTGCCGACGTGCAGTGCCGTCCACAGAAGACTGACCCCGAGGATTGACGCGTACGTGGGTAGATTGAACAGTTGATTGGCCAGCGTCGGCCAAAACACGCCGCAGCCAACTAATAAAGCAGCGAGCATGGCTGCTGCGAGGAGTTTTTCACCGATCGGACGCACTAGCCAGATGAGACCAACGAACGCCATCGCGCCAAAGATCATGGCGGCAAATATCTTTTGATCAACTACTTTTAGTGAAAGCGAACCTGCGGCGGTAGCCTGAGGCTTTATCGATGAAAACAACCACATAGTTCCGTCTTGTTGAAACGGCGGGCTGGCCGAAACGGCGATATCTGCTGTAATCCAAGACTCCAATTGAGCATCTGATTGGTTGGGGGCGGGAGTGCGTTTTGAACCCCCAGGGGACCAAGACCAATCATCTGTCCATGGTCCGGTGAAATCGATTAACACCAATTCCTTGGGTAAGAACACGGCATGAAACACTTTCTGGATGGCTGGGTCCTCAGGAAATACTGGCAAGTCGAGCTTGGCGTGAGTTCCCTTTTGCGTGTATCGCAGATCCAATACAAATGGCAGGTCGGCATTCTGACCAACTAAAGGCACGAAGAGATCGTTTTGGCCGCCGCGTTCCAGAGTTACGGGAGAACCATTGATGCGTACCGGTTGTGTGTCGAACTCGACATCCGCCGGCAGCTTGACCGTCAATCGTTGGCGGGCACTGCGCACGCGAAATAGAGCTTGGACTCCCAATTGCCCGCCTCGAGTAACAATAGTGCGCACCAGAGCGCGTTCGATGCTCGAGCGTTTTACTTCCTCCAATTGGTAGCGAGTGGCTGTTAGGTTAAGAGTCCAATTGTCGTGAAACTCCATCGCACGGGCCGCGTTTTCAATCTTCGCATCAGGCATGACATCATGTTCGGGATCGATGGGTCTCAGCCCCTGGGGAGTTCCTTGCGGCTGGACATCCAGTGTTTCGTTCTTGCTCAGAAGGATTTGACCCCAAGCTCGATCTGTGCCCATCGGACGCAGATGCGGGACTGATACATCGACGCTCTTGCCGACATCCAATTCGCCGATTTTCTGTTCCCACGTCAATGTTACCGTGTGGTGCCCCAGCAGCTCCGACGGACCCGCAAAACTCCTCGCGACAAAGCCTTCACTGACATCGTTGGGGGCAGGCTCGATCGTGGAATCTCGCAGTGGGCCTGCGTTGCGAATCGAGCCAGCAATCGATTGTGGCAGGTCGATGCGCAGCGATTTGACGCCACTGTATTGGACTTCAAAATTTACTCGAGATTCGTACTTGATAACACCTGATTCAAAACGCACAGCTAAACGTTGACGCGCGGTCACAAATGGCTTGCGCCTTTCTGCGACGATTTCCAAGTTGGCTGGTTGTTCGGTGAATGCAAACGCCAATACCGGTCGCGCACCAGGAGAGCGGCCATTGCGGGATGACTTGATGGTCGCGAAGGCCTCTTCGATCGGGATAGCCCTGACTCCCTGTGGCGAGTTCGGATTGATACGTAGGCTTTCCGGGGAATAGACCACCAACCGACCGGCCGCTTGTTCAATATGTTTCAGAGCTGTTTGCAATACGGGAACTGCATGAGTCGATGTGGCTCCCGTTGGCGATAGCAGATTTTCATCCGCTAGCCGCCGGGATAATTCGACTTGCAAGCCAACGCGTCCTATCGCTTTGCGAGCCAGCGTTACGAACAATCGAGTTGGATCATCGGGTGAAATATTGTGTGCATCAACGGACAGTCCTGTAACGTTGGGAGCGGACAAGCCTCGAACTTGCTTGACTTCGAAGCCGGCGGGAATTTTTAATTCCAATTGAAAAACACCCGCATTTTCAATGTTGTAAATAGCGGAATAGTCGGCCATTAACTGCTGCGGTTCTACATAAGCTTCGACCAGTTGCTCGACCGTGATTTTGGGTTGAACCTTTTCGATGCTTAAGTCTAATTTGAAGGGTACTGCAGCGTAGCGATAGGCAAAGTTCCAATTCTGTTGTCTAGTTTCGGTAGGCAGTTCGTTCATGTCCAATTGCAGTAGTCCAGTGCGATCGCTGACCTCGGCGCGCAACGTTGGAGCAATTTTCACGACCACAGTTCCTTGCTGGCGACCAACGTCGACGGCTTTGACATTGGGAACTACAAATTCGCGTTTGGTGGTTTCGGTTTCCGCAACTGGAGCGAAGGGCTGTTCCATTTCGATCACCAGCGACTGCTGCGCCGAGGCGGGTTCGAACAGCTCGACCGCAATACGACGCACTTGTTCGGTATCAGCTAGCTCCCATTTGCGGATGTTGCTGTCGAAGACATTGACGACTTTTTGATCTGCGGGAACATCGATCAACAGCTTGGACAATTGAGCTCGACTGATTTCGTATGCTAAAGTCGTCCGAGTTCGAATGACGCCTTCGTCAATCGTCACTTCCTGGCGCACTTGTGCAGTTGCCAGCGCGGTCAATCCTGTCGCTCCTTCGGCTTTCGCGGTCCACTCCAGACGAACTTCGGGCGCTGCTCCAATAAATGCCAGGATCGAAGTCTCCGCTTTGCCGGCCGGATCGCCGGATTGTTTGTCATCGGCGTTATTATTTGCAACGGGAATTTCCGTCGCGGCGATCATCGGGTGGATGTCGATCTTGACTCCTTCTTGCGGCACTCGAACTCGCCATCGGTTCACGGGAGCTTGCGGACTTTGAAAGCTGACACTGTTCTTGCCAGGCGCTTTGGAGAACGCTCGCGCATACTCGAGTTTCAGTTCCACTGCTTGAGGGTTATCGGTTTCGTGTTCGATCAACAGAAAATAATTGCCGTCGCGATGCGCAATAATCCTAGCAGTGCGACCGTCAAGCGTAGCGGAGCGAATCGCGGCGTCTGCTAACCGCAGGGGAACTTTGATCCAGCCGCGTTTCAGCAATTCGATTTTCAAATTCGCGGTAACAACGACGACCTCTTGGCCAACGATCGCTTCACTGTCAATTTCAGTTATCAGCGCCTCGACGGCCAAACGATTTTTGTCGATGATGGGCTTTGCACGCGCAGCTTTGGATAGCTCCTGGAATTTTTCGTAGGGCAAGAATACCCCGCGCCCTTCGCGTTCGAATACATCGCGCAACTTGTTATAGGGAATATAAATGGTCTGTTCCCGCAGCGGAGCTTCGACGGCAGGCTCTTCAGTTGCAGTCGATGTTGCCTGCGATTTTTCGCCTTCCTGTTGCGCGGCAGACTGAGCCCACAACGCTTGCGGCTGAAAAGCCGCGATTACAAACATGCCGAGAAGAATTGCGTTGCACAACAATCGATGACGCGACACAACCATGTTCTGTCTCACTTTGGCTAAGATTTATTTCGCTTGCCCAATTTGCCTGGCAGCTTGCTAGAACGTGGAGAAGTTTTCAGCTTTTCTCTTGAGTGGTGGAACTTGCTTTTGCATGCACAAAAAGCTGACAAGCTGGATGCATGTCCCACGTAGCGACCGACGATGACAGGCCCCGCCATGGCGGAAGCGCGTCGTTTTGGTCGTTATCAAACACTTTCCCTGTTCAAAAGTACGCAATCCTACCTCTGTCCCGAGAAGTAGACGCTTGAGTCTAAGGGCGAGTTTCCAAATCGCAAAATTTTTTACAATTACTCCGGCATCAATTGTACGACAGGCACAAATCGCATCACACGCACAATCGGAACCTCGCGCATGTCGAAACGCCCCATACGCGTCTTGAAGCTCGGTGGCAGTCTATTAGATAACCATGAATTCGTCCAGCAATTTGACGATTGGTTGCAGCTCCAGCCACCTGCGTGGAATTTGGTTATCGTCGGTGGTGGCAATTTGGTGGAGGCCATGCGCGACCTCGACCGCTCCTTTCAATTGCCAAGTTCCTTCGTTCACTGGGCATGTGTTCGCTTGTTGGAGTCGACATTCGAAGTCGTTTGCCAATTGTTTCCACACGCCACCATGGTATCCGATCGACAACAATGGTTGGCATTGGCGACTCGCTTGGCGTCTGCTGGCGCTATAGCTGATCAACAGTGCACTGCGATTTCAGAAGTGGCCATTATTAACGTGCCAGCCTTCTACGCTGCGAAGTTCGCGCAGGAGTTACCGATTCGATTGCCAGAGAATTGGTCCACTACTTCCGACTCCATTGCCGCATTGCTGTGCAGAATCGTGCAAGCCGACGAGCTGGTGTTGCTGAAGTCCACCGATCCACCTGCGGAATCGAGTATCGAGAATTTAGCGCAACAAGGCATCGTCGATGCAGCGTTTCCCGAAGCAAGCCACGGCATAGGCCGAATTCGCATCGTCAATATGCGTAGCACGACACCGAGTGTTCCACGCCATTACTTGGGAACTAGAAAACTCAGATGATGGGCACAGTGAATTAATTGCAGGCGCTGAGCTGCATCGAGGTCCATTTCACCAAACAATGGAGAGGGATGGATCGCACCGCGGTGGTCGCGCATGCGACAAACTGTCTGACGGAAGTCAACGATTGCCTTGCGATCAGCGGAATTTGCCGGATGGACTGTTTCCGGCATCGTGGGCATGCCGGCCTTCATGGAGCCGCTTTGCAAGATTTTGTGAAATTGCGATTTTCCGAACATGAGCTTCATCAGGTACAATAGCACGCGAATCGGCAGAATCTGCTTGGGAAAGCCATCCATTGGGAATCGCATCCAATCGTTGAGATGAAGACATAACTGCACTAGGTTCCACTTGCCAAGTTGATAGTAGCCGCTGCTCTCCAATTGGTCCAAATCCGCGAGAACTTCATCAAAGGAATGGAATGCTAGATCTCTTCTTTGTGGCTCGCTCATATTGACTCTGAAATCAAAATCCTAAGTACAGTTCGAGTGCTGGATCTGAGTGATCGCCTGGTATTTTGGGAGAAACCGCCGCAAACTTATTCTAGCCCAGAGCAATCGTTTGTAAGTAGCCCAGTCGCTGATTTGGAAGAGCCAATCAAGAGTTGGCTTCTCACATTTTCGATGTGTGGCTATTTTGGTATTCCCCAGAGTTCGTCCTGGTCACAAAAGAAAGTCTTTCATGAGCGAATTTCGTGGCCCATCACCTACTGTCTTGATCGTGGGTGCGGGCTGGATTGGCCGACAAATTGCCTTGCGGATGGCAATGCACGGCGTTTGCGTTCAATTGTATGATCGCGATGCCACCGTGTGCGAGGACGCAATGCGTTGGATGGATGCAAATCAAGTCGGTTATGCAACTGATCGAGCGGAATCGTTAACGATCGATAGTTTGGCGAGCCATAGAACAGAGAGTTTAGCTCGGCCAGCAGCGAACTGGACGGACTGCGTGATTGGCCTCGCGTCGCTCGACTCGATCGCGGTCACTACAGATATCATACTAGAATGTGTCACCGAACAGATCTCGATCAAAAGGCGAGTCTTGCGGGAGCTGAGCGAGCGTTTTCCTGGGCCAATGATCATCGCGTCGAATAGTTCGTATTTTACTCCGAGCCAATTGTGCAAGTATGTTCGCGATGATTCGCGATTCGCACATCTGCATTTCCATGCTCCACTGCACCGAGCGACGGTCGCAGATGTAGTCGGTTGTTCCACTACTCAGCCCCACGTGCTGCGGCAATTATGCCAGCTTGCCGAGTCCATCGGTCAGAGGCCACTGATACTTGGCCGCGAGCACCCCGGATACATATTTAATTGGTTGCTGCAATCTTTGCTTAGGTCGGCGCTCGAATTGGCCGAAAAAGGAGTCGCAACGCCTGTCGACATCGATCGCACTTGGAAAACGGTTTCAGGCATGTTGGCTGGACCGTTTGAAATCATGGATGAAATTGGACTGGACCTGGTTTATCAAGCGCTCAGCAATTCGCGTTGGGTCGAGAAGGATAGCCAGGCAGTAGACAATTTGCTCAAGTTGCTGAACGAATTCATTGCCAAGGACCGGCTGGGTAAGAAAACTGGCGTTGGGTTTTTTGAATACGGAAAACAACCGGACGAGAAAAATAGAGGAGAAGAACCTTAACAGTGAGTTCGTTCGCCGGTTACTTGCACAGTTCGCTACGCAAGGCGTTTAAGGAATTATTGCGAAGCGCTCAGGCTGTAGATTGAGAAAAATTCGTGCCAGGGACGAAAGGGACCAAAGCGATTCGGCAGGGTGAAATCCGGGTCGTCCATTTACGCCGACCACGGCCTCCCTGAGAAAAAACTAAGCCACTTCAGATCGTCGCCTACGGCTGCGACGCAAATGAGGTTAAACTACAAAACAAATTGCGGTTAAATAGGGCATAGGCGATTACTTCGACGCCTTTAACGTGGCTCTGGTCGGACGAAAGCTCGTTTGCGAGCAGTGAGCGCTAGGAAATGAGTATTCGCGTGGGAGCGGTTTCGTATTTGAATACTAAACCGCTTATTTATGGCTATGAACGATGGTTGCCAAATTGTCAGCTCGAGCTGGACTTGCCTAGCCGACTGGCGGACCGACTGGCTTGCGGTTCATTGGACGTGGCATTGATCCCGTCGGTGGAGTTTTTTCGATCTCAGGCACGTGTCATCGTGTCGGATGCGTGTATCGCCTGTCGAGGTCCGGTCTGGAGCGTGCAAGTATGGTTCCGCAAGCGCCCCGAGACCATTCGTTCACTGGCGCTCGACGAAGGCTCTCGTACGAGCGCGGTACTGGCTCAATCGTTGCTTTGGCGTCGCTATGCGATTCGTCCGCACTTAGAGACCTTGCCCATCGGTATGGTACCTACCGAGTCAACGGCGGATGCAGTGCTGGTGATTGGCGACCGCGCGATTCGAAGTGCGCCCGGAGAGTTTGTAGAAGTTTGGGATCTGGGTGACCAGTGGTGTCGTTTGACTGAATTGCCCTTTGTTTTTGCCATGTGGGTTGCGAAGGACTCGCAAATCGCTAGCGAAGTTGCCTGGGGGCTGCAAGCGGCGCGCGATGAAGGGCTGCGGAATCTCGAATCGATCGCCCAATGCGAGGCGCCCGGATTAAATTTGGCCGTTGCAGACTGCGTCAAATACTTGCGCGACTTCCTTCACTTTCAACTGAGTGCAGTGGAATGGAAGGGGCTTGAACTGTTCTATAAGTGTGCCGTGGAACTGGATTTGGCCCCTCAGGACCGCAAATTGGAACTCGTGTCGGCGCAGTCTACATAACGGAGACTCGTCCAAACGCTCATGACCAGTCATTTCAAGACTGAAAATATGATCGTATGATTGCGGTCGTTGGATTTTGGGCACTTCGTCGATGCTGGCGACGGCCAATGGGAAGGTGTGATTTTATCGATGATTAATGATATTCTTGACAAAGCAAGAGACGGCGAGCGACTGTCGAGCAACGAGTGTTTACGGCTGCTTGAGTCCAAGGAATTGGCTTCGATTGCTTCGGCAGCGGACGATGTATCCCGCCGCATGCATCCGGAAAACTACCGGACTTACAATATCGATCGCAATATCAACTACACGAACATTTGTACGGCGGTGTGTGACTTTTGCGCATTTTATCGAACTCCCAAGAGCGACGAAGGTTATGTCTTGCCGCGCGAGGAATTGCTTTCAAAAATCGCGGAAACGGTCGCGCTAGGTGGCAATCAAATCTTGATGCAAGGCGGACTGCATCCACAATTCACGCTGGAATGGTACGAAGAACTGTTGAGCGATATCAAGCGGCACTTTCCGATGGTAAACATTCATGGATTCAGTCCACCCGAGATCCATCATTTTACGAAGGTGAACAAACTCCCGCTGCGAACGGTTCTCGAGCGACTAAAGGAGGCGGGCTTGGGTAGTCTGCCTGGCGGCGGCGCTGAAATTCTGGTGGATCGCGTGCGTAAGGAGATTACGCGCGGCAAAGTGCTATCGGACGATTGGCTGAATGTGATGCGGGTGTGGCATGAATTGGGTGGCATCAGTTCTGCGACGATGATGTTCGGTCATGTGGAGTCCTTGGCCGAACGAGCCGAGCATCTGCTGCGTATCCGCCAGTTGCAAGATGAAACCGGTGGCTTTACGGCATTTATCTGCTGGACTTTCCAACCCGACCATACAGCGATGTCGCATATTTCGCCTGCGGGCGCGTTTGAATATTTGTTTACGCAAGCTGTGGCCCGGTTATTTCTGGACAACGTTGCGAATATCCAAAGCAGTTGGGTGACTCAGGGATTGAAGATTGGCCAGCTCGCGATGTTGTATGGCGCCAACGATATGGGAAGTTTGATGATTGAAGAGAATGTCGTCGCTCAGGCCGGTACAGTGCACTTTTTGACGCTGGACCAGATTCGCACTGCAATTGAAGAACTAGGCTTTGTACCTCGCCAACGCGACGTGTTCTACCGTTTGGTGGATACTGAACACGAACGTATGGCGATCGAGGCCAATCGCCAGCGCCAGGCCAAATGTTCCATGGCAGTGGTCGCTTAACACTTTTTTCGCAAGGCGCAATTATCGATGAAGACAAGGATAGTCGTTGCGCTGATCGTGGTTGTTGCCTTGACATTTGCCCTGATTTTCAGTCAACGACCTACGGCAGTCTCAAAAATCTCTGGTTATATCGAAGCTGATGAAATTCGAGTTGGGTCGCGAGTTGGTGGGCGCGTGGCTGAAGTGTTGGTTCGCGAAGGGCAGTCGGTTACAGTCGGTCAACCTTTGGTGCAATTAGAAGCGTTCGATTACAACGAGCGATTGGCTGAGGCCGAAGCCGCCTTGGCGGCTCGTCGCGCGGACTTGACGAAACTGGAAACTGGACTGCGACCGCAAGAAATCGCGCAGGCCAAGGCCCGTGTCGACATTCTCACCGCAATGGCTGAAAAGCTGAAGAACGGACCTTTGCCGGAAGAGCTTGCCGCAGGAGAAGCTCGCTTGGAGCTGGCGCGGGCTCAATTGGATCGCGCCAAAAAGTCGCACGACCGAACGGTGCAACTATTTAATCAGGGCAATAGTGCAGTCTCGCGCGACGAACTGGATCAGGCGATCGAGCTGTACAAAGTCGCCGAAGCCACACAACACGTACGTCAGGAAGAGTTACAGTTACTGAAACGAGGAACTCGGAGCGAAGATTTGGCTGCGGCGCGATCTAGCCTTGAGGAGGCGGTCCAGGCGCACGCGTTGGCAACCTCCGGCTACCGGATCGAAGATGTCGATCAGGCTCGCGCGCAGGTACAAGCGGCCCAGGCCGGCGTCGATGTTATCAAGAAACAAATGAGCGAATTGCTAATTCGCTCGGGAGTCGATGGAATTGTCGATGCACTGCAACTGCGTCCTGGCGACTTGGTGGCACCGAACGCGCCGGTGCTAAGTTTGATCGATACCCGTCGCATGTGGATTCGTGCTTATATTCCAGAAGATCGTATGGGAGTTCGAAACGAGACGGTGTATCCAGTCACCGTAGACAGTTTTCCGACAGTGCGATTTTCGGGCAGGCTGACCTTCGTTTCGACTCTGGCAGAATTCACTCCGCGCAACGTACAGACAGTGGATGAGCGTTCGAAGCAAGTTTTCAAGATCAAGCTGGATTTACTGGATGGACTCGATCGACTCCGCCCGGGGATGGCGGCAGATGTGTGGTTGGACCAATCTGGGATGTAGTTGAATTGGTCCCACTGAAATCAAATATCCGCAGACTAGTTGGCGGGTACTCAGTTCGCTGCGGATGATTGCAATTAGACTTTCTCTTGAATGTCGCAAGGACTTCCTCGAAGATGCACGCAGCGATCCAAGTCCAAAATCTGACGCGACTATTTGGCGATTTTTGCGCGGTAGATAACGTTAGCTTTGACGTGCCGCGGGGAGCGATTTTCGGATTGCTTGGGCCCAACGGCAGCGGAAAATCCACGATCATTCGCATGCTGTGCGGTGTAATGGAGCCCACCGGGGGACAGGCTCATGTGCTGGGTTTGAACGTGGTTCATAGCGCTGAAGCGATCAAGCGACGCATTGGTTACATGTCCCAGAAATTTAGTCTCTACCATGATCTCTCGGTACATGAGAATCTCGACTTCTATGGCCGCATTTACGGGCTCAACTCAGAGCAACTGTTTTTTCGCAAACAAGCTGTAGTTGAGTTAACTCGAATTGGCGAGTACATGGACCGATTGGCCGGAGCGCTGTCCGGCGGCTGGAAGCAACGTTTGGCACTGGCTTGTTCGCTCATTCACCAGCCCGAGGTGCTGTTTCTGGACGAACCCACGGCAGGCATCGATCCGGTCGCGCGCAGGCAGTTGTGGGATTTGTTGTTCGAGCTGTCTGCCTCGGGCGTGACGCTGCTGGTGACGACCCACTACATGGATGAAGCCGAACGATGTACCGACGTTGGATATTTGTATCATTCGCGTTTGCTGACGCTGGGCAAGCCAGCCGACCTTAAACTGTTGCCACAAGTGAATCCGCCTGGTTCGAAACGCATCGAGCTGGCTGTACCAGCACCGGCCCGCCAACTCGCGAAATTGAAAGACCTTTCAGGCGTCCTGGATGCAACGATGTTTGGCGAACACGTGCATTTGCTGGTCGATGATCGATTGCCCGCGGAGTCGGTCGCACGGCGGTTGTCGCTCGCTGATGAAGAGATTTCTATTCGCGAAATTCAGCCCAGTTTGGAAGACGTGTTCGTCACGCTGACCAAAGCTGCCGACGAACGTCGCGCGGTTGAACGACTCGGTAGGGCAAGGGTTGAGCGTGATGCGCCGCCTCCTGCGGTGGAAAGTGAACCCGAGACTACTGTTAAGCTGTCGGTAGAGCACATGCAAACACGCTCGGAAGTAGAGCTGAAGAATTGGACCACGGCGCGATCGAATCTTTTTTCGGGCCTAATGGCAGTACTGATCAAGGAGTTTTTTCACATTCGACGTCAGCGTTCTACGCTGTTCTTCATGTTTCTAGTGCCGGTAATGCAGACCATTATTTTTGGTTGGGCGATTCGAACGGAAATCGAAAATCTCCCAACGGTTGTATTAAATTTGGATGGCCGGCAATCGAGTCGAGAGTTGATCGATGCGTTTACGAATACTCGGCAATTTCGCGTCATCGAGGACGCCCACGATGTCCAGTCTTTCCACAGCGCGATTATTGCCGGACGCGCTAAAGTCGGTGTGGTCATTCCACCGGACTATTCCGAGCGACTTGGTTCCGCGCGGGCGGCTCAGGTGCAAGTGTTGATCGATGGCAGCGATTCGCAGTCGGCCACTACGGCGCTGAACTCAGCAAACCTCTTGGGCATGACTATGTCGCTGGGCCGCGCACGCCGAACTGCAGAAGCAACTCAGATTGCACCAGCTCGCGATAGTGCTGGCCAATTGGCGCTGCCCATCGAGATTCGTCCACGTTTACTGTTCAATCCCGATTTAGAAAGTTCTAGATTCTTTGTACCGGGATTAGTAGGCATCATTTTGCAGTTAGTAACTCTGTTCCTCACCTCCTTTGCAGTTGTGCGCGAACGAGAAATGGGGACTTTAGAGCAGTTGTTCGTGACTCCTGTCGGCCGCGCTGGATTGTTGTTGGGTAAGTTGCTGCCGTACGCGATCGTGGGTTTTGCGGAAGTTTTGTTAGTGCTGACGGTAATGGTGTATGTGTTCGAAGTGCCCATTCAAGGAAGCTTGGCTCTGCTGATTGCGCTGTCGATGTTGTTTATCGTGTGCAGTCTTGGCTTAGGACTGCTGGTATCGACACTTGCCACGACGCAAGTGGAAGCCATGCAGTTTGCATTCATTCTGATGTTGCCGTCCGTGTTGCTGTCCGGGTTTATGTTCCCGCGAACCGAGATGCCCTGGCCAATCTACTTGGCCTCGCATTTGATTCCTGTGACCTATTTCGTCGAGATTTTGCGCGGGCTGATACTTCGCGGAGCCGGCTTCGTTGATCTGATACCATGGATATGCGGTCTCAGCATATGCTGTTTCGTCATTCTGGTACTGAGCATTTCTAGATTTCGCAAACAACTTGCATAGCCTTGCTGTGGTTCGCTCCACAAAAGAACATCGTTTCGAATTGCCAGCATCACTTGCCCTTGAATTCACTTGTTCGAAGGAGTGTAGTGCGGGGCAGCCACACGGACATTTCGGATTTGCCGATGCTAACAGAGCGTTGTACAAGGCGGTTTCCATGACATCGGCGTACTTGGATTGGCCAGTGATTTGCAGCATGCGCCAGTTCCGTACAGTTTTCCTCAGCCAATTTTGAATTTTGAACGCGCGACCCCAAGCGCTAATGGCTGGAATCTGGGGGGATTTGGCTCAATAGGTAATTGTCCGGCCAAGATTCTTCTTGGGAGACGGCCAGGGAGCTTGTAAAATGACAGTGAATGTGATCATCATAGGTTACCTGCCCTATAATTCCCCCCTCACATATCGCCGGTTACTTTTTGGCGAGTCCTTCGAAGCCAACTCATGTTAGATTACTCGCATTGGTCGTGCAAAACGGCCTTGAATTGGATGCAAGCGATTGTGCCAGTGGTCTGCCTTGCGGTTCTGCTGGGATGCCATCAGGGCGCTCAGCCACAGTCTGCGCATGGCAAGCAAGAATCGAAGGCACCAATAAAGGCCTATATTTACACCTCACAACCGGTGACTTGGGCTCGGGTCGCTCGGTGCCAGGGAAATCTCGTCCCTGATGCGATATCGGTGATCGGTGCCAAGGTCGCTGGTCTAGTGGACAAGATCCATGTCGACATGGGTGATCATGTGGATACGGACACTAAGTTGGCAACTTTGGACAAGGCTGAGTTTGAATTGCAAGTCGCATCGGCTGAAGCTGCTCTTCTTCAGACGCGATCAGCGGTGGGATTGAAACCCGGCGACAGCGTATCGAAGCTTGACCCGCAGAATGCTCCGCCGGTCCGCGAGGCTCGGGCGGTACTGGAAGAGGCTCGTACCAAGCGCCAACGCTGGTCGCAACTGCGCGAGCAAAATGCGGTTTCGGAAGAGGATTATGAACAGTTGATTGCTGCTGAAAAAGTGGCGGATGCTCGGCTCGCCTCGGCCGTCAACGGCGTGAACGAGAAAATTGCTCAAATAGCCTTGCGCACCGCCGAATTGGCTCTCGCCAAGAAGCGTTTGGAGGAATCCACGATAGTTGCATCGTTTCCAGGATTGGTGCAACAGAGTCATGTGGAGGCCGGGACATTTGTGCAAGTTGGCTCGCCAGTCGCCACTGTTGTACGCAGCGATGTTCTTCGATTTCGCGGAGCGGTTCCAGAGCGAATTGCGCCGTCGATCAAGCTGGGTCTACGAGTCAACTTGACTATCCAGTATTCGACTGAGCGGGTCAGCGCGAGTATAACTCGCATTAGTCCCGCCTTGGAAATGCAAAGCCGATCGCTGGCTTTCGAAGCCACGATTGATAACAAATCTGCTGTGCTGAAACCGGGTCTATTTGCTGAAGCCGAGATCATTCTCGACGACCAAGCTAAGGCGGTGGTCATTCCCGAGAGTGCGCTGGTGGAATTCGCTGGTGCCGAAAAGGTCTGGAAAGTCGTCAATGGACAAGCCAAGGAACAGCCTGTGCGTGCCAGCCGTCGCGAATCTGGGCAAGTCGAAATCGTCGAAGGATTAGCGTTCGGTGATCAGATATTGCAGGAAGGAGACCAAGGAAGGTTGGGGGCTGTGGAGGCGATGACCGTCAACAATGACATCATTCTCCGCAACGCAGCAGTCCCGAATAAGAAAGCTGACAGTAAGATCGATTCCCCGAAGAAAAAAGAGCCTGAATCGAAAGCCGATCTGCCTGCCGGCTAACGTGGCGGATAGAGAAACGGTTGCTGCTCTCCCTGACTGCAATGCGTATTAATAACTGAATGTAAATCGTACCTGACAATTGTTTGCGCGGTTTGAAGGAACTTTGTTGCCGTGTATTGGCTAGCTGAAATCTGCGTAAAACGCCCCGTCTTTGCCTTGATGATGATCGCGGCATTGGTGGTTGCGGGAGTTGTTGCATTCCCGCAGCTAGGTGTCGATCGTTATCCGAGCATGGATTTGCCGACCGCCTATGTTCGTTGTTCGTATCCAGGCGCGGCATCGGAAGAAGTTGAGGCTGAGGTCGCACAAGTCATCGAAGATGCGGTAGCAACGGTTTCAGGTATTGAAGAGCTGCGATCGATTTCGTCAGACGGTTCGTGCTATATCATTGCGACGTTCAATTTGACTCGCAATATCGACGCGGCAATTCAAGACATTCGCGACGCGGTCTCGGGCGTGATCAATCGGCTGCCGCCAACGATGAATCCGCCGGTCGTGCAGAAACAGGATACCGATTCTTCACCGATTATTACATTGGCCGTGTCGTCAAACAGCCGTTCGCCTCGCGAACTATATTTGCTGGCGGATCGATTCGTAAAGAATGTGATCGAATCTGCGCCGGGTGTGGGGCAGGTTACGATCGCTGGTTCAGCAGACCGAGCGGTGCAGGTCAACGTCGATGCTCGACGACTGGCCGCGCATGGTTTGTCGATTCTCCAGGTCCGTGATGCACTCGCGCGCCAAAATGTCGAAGTACCGGGCGGGCGGGTGGATGAAGGCAAGCGCGAGCGCACATTGCGTACGCTTGGTCGAGTTGCTTATGCCAAGAATTTTCCAGATCTAGTAATCTCGTCAGAAGGGAATTCTGCGGTTCGATTGAGCGATCTTGGAGAAGTCCACGATTCGACTAAAGAAGTGCGCACGCTAGCGCGGCTGAATCAGGAATCCGCTGTTGTCTTGCAAGTGCAAAGGCAATCGGGCGAAAATACCGTGCGGGTTATCGATGCCATCAAGCAGCGATTGCCTCGTTGCGAAACGCTGCTGCCGGATGACGTGTCGGTAACGGTGATTCAAGATCAGTCTCGGTACATTCTGGCTGCTTTGCACGAAATCGAAGGCCATTTGCTGGCAGGCAGCTTGCTCGCATGTCTCACGGTGCTGGTCTTTATGCGTTCGTGGACATCGACATTTATCGCCGCGATCGCCATACCGACATCAATTATCGCGACCTTTGCATTTATGCGCGTGTTCGGGTTCACACTGAACAATGTGACGATGTTGGCGCTGGTGTTGATGGTGGGAGTCGTGATCGACGACGCGATCGTGGTGCTGGAGAACGTGTTTCGCTGCATCGAAGAAGAAGGCATGGATCCTTATACAGCCTCGATCAAAGGAACTCGCGAGATCGGTCTGGCGGTCTTGGCGACTACGTTATCATTGGTGATCGTCTTCTTGCCGGTTTCTTTTCTATCGAGCGTAACCGGGCGGATGCTGTTCCAGTTCGGCGTGACGGCCACGGTAGCCATTTTGATTTCGATGTTCGTGAGTTTCACGCTGACGCCCATGATGTGCAGTCGTTTGTTGAGCACACAGATTGCTAAGTCAGGATCGTCGCGCCGCGGATTCTATCACGTGATCGAAGTCGTCTACATGTGGTTGCTGCGTTGGTCGATGAAACTGCGCTGGCTAGTGATTCTTGTGTCCGCTCTAACAATCTGGGCCAACGTCTATCTATATCAACTGGTTAAGCAGGATTACATCCCTTCGAACGTCGACGAATCCGAATTCGAAGTCGGCGTAAATGCTCGCGAAGGTACGAACATGATTTCGATGGACCGATGCATGGTCATGGCTGAGGAAGTACTGGCCAGCGTCGACGGAGTCAAATTAATGTTGACTACCGTGGGTACTCGCGGCGTGGGTGGTGTAAATCGAGGAGAAGTATTTGTACGTTTGGAGGAAGTAGACAAACGGAGTTTTTCGCTCAAGCGGTTGTGGGCTGGACTGATAAATGGTGACCCGGGCGAAGCGTTTCGAGGCAATTACACGCAGCGCGAAAAGATGGAAGAAATTCGCAAAAAACTGCGGTCCTTGCCTGAGGTTCGCTGTTCGGTGAGGAATTTGACGTCGATGCGACAAGGAGCGTCGGTCGATATCGATTTCTCGATCACTGGCACTAATATCAAAGCGCTTGCCGATTTCAGTGAACAATTGCGCAAGGAAGCTCTCAACGAACCTTCGTTGGTCGATGTCGATACGACGTTGCGTTTAGACAAGCCTGAATTGCTGGCGAGAATCGATCGCGAGCGAGCGGCGGCGCTGGGCGTGGACGTTAAAGAGATTGCCGATACGCTGCGCATTGCGGTTGGAGGCGATGATCGAGTTTCTCGTTACCGCGACTTGTCGGTAGATGACGCTTATGACGTCGAATTGCGTTTGGTCGGCGTTGATCGAGCAGATGTGGAGTCGATTTCGCAGTTGTATGTACGAGCCAGGCCAGGAATGTCCAGTTCGATCATGCCGGTGTCATCGCAATTTGTTTCCACTCAGATCCCAACGCGCATTGATAATCTAGTGAAATTCGAATTCGGCAACTCTATCGCACGTATCGACCGCTTGGACCGCCAACGTATGGTGGCAGTGCGAGCCAACGTAGCGCCCGGTCATGCCTTGGCCGAAGCGATTACTGCGATCAAGGCTCAATGTGACGACATCGGGTTACCCCTGGGTTCGGAAGCTCGAGTGCTCGGGCGCGGGCGCGAAATGGATCGAACCTTGACGGAGTTCGTCTGGACTTTCCTGCTATCGTTCGTCTTCATGTATATCGTACTAGCCGCGCAATTCGAGCACATGATTCACCCACTGACGATTCTGTTGTCGCTGCCTCTGGCAGTGCCGTTTGGGTTGGTGAGTCTATATTGGGGTGGAGAGACATTGAACCTTTACTCCGCACTGGGAATTCTGGTGCTGTTTGGAGTAGTCAAGAAAGCGTCGATTTTGCAAATAGACCACACCAATAATTTGCGAGCCAAAGGCATGGATCGCTTGCCAGCAATTTTGCAAGCGAACCGCGATCGTCTACGTCCGATCCTCATGACCACGGTCTCCTTTGTAGCAGGCTTGCTACCACTGCTGATCGCAACTGGCCCAGGAGCCGAAGAGCGTCGTTCGATCGCCGTCTTAGTAGTCGGCGGACAAACATTGTCGCTGCTGCTGACGTTATTGGCGGTACCCGTGATTTACTCTTACCTTGATGATTTGGGGATCATCGCTAACCGCATCAGCGGTGGACGGCTCAGCAGCTCGCAGTCATTGCGAGATGCTCGTCAATCGATTGCGGAACCTCAGTTAACTGCGTCGAGATCTCTGTGAGTCGAAGATAATCGTTGCCGCAACTGCAACAGGTCCGCGCGAGCGACGTTCACCATAGAGTTCAGCATTTCGACTCCGTTGACATGAGCGTAATTGTGAATGTTGCCGACAATGCCGTTGAGCTGCTGGCGTTCAACTTGTGCGCGGAATTCTTGAAGATTTGCCGATAGCGAAATTGCATCGCTGACGGGCATTTGTTTATCAGCCAGCTCACCGAGCAGGCTTGGCCACCAACTTGCATCGACCAGCGCCGGATGGATGGCTTCCACAATTGCGGTTTCCACTCCACCTGCGTGTTGATCGCCGCGCTGACCAGAATAGGGAACTAATGGATCATACAGCCAGCGAAACGACCAATGCGGACAACTGCTCGCGGCCAAGCCATCCTGTATGGCTGTTCGATGAATGATCGAGCCATGGACATCCACGACGAAAATTGCCGCCGGACGCAGCCACTGGTGTACAGCATTGACAAAGCCCGTGACGTAGCGAACGAGCAAAGCCGCAGAAATATCGACGCTCATCCCAAACGGTAATCCCCATGTCAGTTGGCCATAGTCGACAGGTGGTAGCAAAACTAACTCCGGGAACTCGTGCGTCAGGCGATTCAGCACTGCGTAACTTTGAATGGTATCGGTCGCTAGTGGCAGATGCGGGCCATGTTGTTCGACAGCGGTATCAACGCTAAACGCAACAATGAACTGGTCGGCAGCGCGAACTTGCACCATGGATGATTGCGGATCTCTGAGTGCTTTGCGACGAGGCAATTCGACGACTTTGATTTGGCATTTGGATGTTGATTGCCGGCGATCACTTCCGAAATAAGGAAAACACTGTTCGATGCGCGCCAGGATGGCAGGCTTTAGATCGACCGCCATTTCCATCGCTTCATAGTAGAGCGGAGGCAGTACTAATTCGCCCAGTTGCGTTAATTCGCTCGCAGGAGTTCCAAGGGAACACAATGGAAGCACGACGCGTGTGTGTTCCACGCGCTGAATCAACTCCGGAAGCGAATAATACGAGACGAAGTTGCCCGTGTTGATTCTCGTAGGCAAAAAATCGTTTGCATTGGTCAGTTTGGGGAGCAATTGTGTCACACGGCACCTAAACACCTATGAGAAAACAGAGAGGCAAGATTCTAACAAGCAATCCACAAGCTGACCAAGAAAATCTGACGGCAAGTGGCAGCAATCGTTCGATCTTATTTGGTCAATGCCAAAGGAAGTTTACGGATCGGATGTGGTTTGGTTGTGGTTCAAACCGCGAGCGAGGCCAACATTTTCCTGAGATTTTGACGGGAATGCTAGGGCGTGCATTTTGCTAATCCGGAATGATCGGAACTTCGTCGATTGCGAGCTCGAAAAAAAGTCACAGTTGCAAGCACTGGTACCTTTGAAGCTGACGCAGCATCGCTAACTTGATCATGTCAGTAGACCTCAGACCTGGCCAGCACAAACCTCGCTTGGAGCACATTAAATGGCAATTCGGCAGTCACGATCCTTGGACGCGGAACAGTTCGAACCATCTGCCGCTGCGGCGATCATCGTTGCGGATACCGTTCACGCAATTACGACGATTGAACTAGATTCCAGCAGCCTTCAACTCTCTAAACCCTTTCTGGGACGCTGGGCGACGCTAATCAGTACGACCAACTGGGAGAAGGGGAAGATTATCAGCGAGTGGCGTCGAGCGCTTGAGGATAGTGGTGCTGCGGCCGAGTTATATCGTGATGAGAACTGGAGCCAACAGGTTGGCGGAGTAACACCGCAGCATGTCGGACGATTGCGCAGAGTGCATGAGAGATTTGGCGATCAGCATCTGACCTTTCCTAAACTCTACTGGAGCCATTTTCTGGCTGCGATTGATTGGGAAGACGCCGAGATGTGGCTGGAGGGTGCATCGCAAAGTCGCTGGAGCGTTTCGCAAATGCGTCGCACGCGGTGGGAAGCCATGGGAGGTGACCCAACTATCGAACCGCGCGAGTCCGACCTCGTGACCGCTGGTGACGATGATGATCATGTGCCGAGTTCGCTGGACTCCAAGTTCGACGAGAAGAATGGACCGGGCGAAATTGTAGCCGGCCCATTGTACGAGGGTCCCGACTTTGGCGACGAAGATAACTCCTTGGCCGGTCCTTCGGCGGGCGAAGCGGACGCGTTGCCCTGGGAGAACGAAAAGGCCGCGGTTCTGCCTGAATCACCTTTTGTGAAACTGCCCAAAGTGCCGGTGGATATTGCGGACGCGCTTGAGCAATTCAAATTGGCAATTATTCGGCATCGTGCCAATGGATGGACCGAAGTTTCCAAGGACAATGTTGTCCAAGTGCTCGATGCCTTACGAGTCTTCGCGAATCAGTAAAGACGAGTCCATCGATGACGGGTACGACGGTTGGCATCGATATTGGAGGAGCGAATATCAAGCTGGCCGACGTGGCGGGGAATTGCGTTGCTGAGCCGTTCGCGCTGTGGCTTGCGCCCGATCGATTAGGCGAGAAAGTTCGCCAATTGCTGAGCAGCTACTCGAACGTGACTCGCCTGGCAATCACGATGACGGGAGAATTGGCGGACTGCTACGCCACACGGCGCGAAGGAGTGGACTCGATACTCTGCCAGATCGCTGGTGTTTTTCCTGAGGAACGGTCGTGGGTCTATTCGCTTGACGAAAAATGGTTGACGCCCGCGCTTGCCCAAGCGGACCCGTGGAAGGTGGCGGCCAGCAACTGGCACTTGCTGGGAACGTGGATTGCCCGGTCGTGCCGAGCAACGAAACAATTTCCCGCAATGCTGCTGATCGACGTAGGTTCGACTACCGTCGATGTCGTACCACTAGCCCAGTCGCGAGTCTGCACCACGGCTAGGACCGACCGCCAACGCTTGCAATCCCGCCAACTTGTTTACACCGGAGCTGAACGCACTCCAGTTGCGGCGATTGTCAGGGAAGTGTTGGTCAAATCTCAGCGTTGTCCCGTAATGGCTGAACGATTTGCAACCAGCGAAGATGCCTATTTGGCGACCGGATCAATCAAGGAACAGCCCGAGAACTGCGACACGGCGGACGGTCGCCCCAAAACGATGATTTGCGCGCAAGCACGAATTGCTCGTATGGTGGGCGAAGATTCCCAGACGTTATCGCCCGAAGTTATACGCGACATTGCCAGCCAAATCATTGAAGCTCAAGTAGAGCAAATTTGCCAAGCTATCGAACGCAATTTGAACGATTACTTTCGCGATCGCGATTCGCTGCCTGTACTGGTTTGCTCCGGACATGGACGTGAACTGCTCGAGCGGTTGCTGCCTCGTTTCTCATATTCGTTAAGCGTCGTGTGGCTAGATGAATTTCTCAGCCCGCAATTGGCGCGCTGCGCTCCCTCTTATGCTGCGGCTCAGTTGCTCGACGAGGCGATGCGGATGAATTGAAAGAACAAGGAAATTCAACGGAAATTCAAATTTATTGATTTGCTTTTGCGAACCGAAGCGAGTTCGGTCCGCAAGCGCTGGTTCGCTGTACGAACCACGACAATCCGGTGGGAGTGCGGGCGGAATTTTGAAAATCTGGTTACAATAGAGGGCTGTTAATTCCCTCCAACCTTTTTTATCCTGCCGCATTACTGAGCCTCGCAAGGTTTCTTGCACTAACTAGCTGGTCGTTGACATGAAATCGATTTTGGTCGTGGTATGCGTGATTTGCGCCTCTATTTCATTGGCCGACGAGAAACCGATACCCAACCCGCTGGAATTCAACCGCGATATTCGGCCGATTTTGGCGGAGAATTGCCTTTTCTGCCATGGTCCGGACGCTCAGCGTCGGGAAGGAGAATTGCGTTTGGATGTGCGCGACGATGCGACCTCAAATGGCGCGATCGTGCCGGGGAAACCGGCGATGAGCAAATTGTATGAGCGAATCATCAGCGATGATCCCGATGAACGCATGCCCCCTAAGGATTCCAAGAAGACGTTGAGCGAGCGCGAAGTCGAAATGCTTCGGCGCTGGATCGATCAAGGAGCGGAATATCAGCGCCATTGGGCGTTCGAAAAACCGAAGGAAGTCGAACCTCCCCGCGCTCCTGGTGCCGGGCATCCGATCGATCGATTTATTCAGTCCAAGCTCGCTGGCATCGGCCTGAGCGCATCTGCTTCCGCGAGTAACGAAACATTGATTCGTCGTGCCAGTCTCGACTTGATTGGCTTGCCGCCGACTATTGGCCAGATCGACGAATTCCTAGCGGCATGCCAGCAAGACCCCACCAGCGCCTATTTGGGGCTGGTCGATCGCTTGCTTGATAGTCCACATTATGGCGAGCGCTGGGGACGTTGGTGGCTTGATCAAGCTCGCTATGCTGACAGCAATGGATACTCGATCGACGCACCAAGACAGATTTGGGCATTTCGCGATTGGGTTATTAACTCGTTGAACGAAGATATGCCATTCGATGAATTCACTTTGCATCAGCTTGCTGGCGACTTGCTGCCCCAGGCGACTGACTCGCAAAGAGTTGCCACTGGGTTTCACCGCAACACACAGATCAATCAAGAAGGAGGCATTGACCGCGAACAGTTTCGCATCGATAGCGTTTTTGATCGCGTCGCAACGACCGGCACGGTTTGGCTGGGGCTGACCGTTGGCTGCGCTCAATGCCACGATCACAAATTCGACCCGATTACACAGCAGGAATATTATCGGCTGTTCGCGTTCTTGAACAACCAAGACGAACCGACACTGCGAGTCTACCCGCCGGGCGTCAACGGCCAGCAATGGGTTGCCGAATTGAATGCAGCCGACCGCGAACTTGACAGGTATGTCAGCGAACATGCTCAAGATCAAGCCCAATGGGAGGCTAGTTTAAATGATGAGTCAAAGAAGAGTTTGAATGCAGCGGTAATAAAGCTGCTGGACGTACCCGTGGAGAAACGCAATGGGAATCAGCGTCGTTCGATTTTCGCAGCGGGGCCAGGTACCACAGATTCGCAATTTCGACAGCTCATCAAACGACATACCGAACTTGAGAATCGATTGAACTCAACTCCCACGACGATGATATTGGCGGAACTGCCTACACCTCGCAAGACAACCGTGTTTATCAAAGGCGATTTTACTCGCCCCGCAGCTGAGGTTTTGCCAGGCACACCAGCAGTGCTGCACCCAATTGAGAGTGTGATTGAGAAGCCTAATAGAATTGATTTGGCAAAATGGCTAACCAGTCGCCAGAATCCGCTGACCGCGCGCGTGATCGTCAATCGTGTCTGGCAACAGTATTTCGGAGCTGGAATTGTCGAAACCGAAAACGACTTTGGCACTCAAGGATCACTTCCTTCACATCCAGAACTGCTCGATTGGCTAGCGGTTCGATTTATGGAGCACGGCTGGCGATTGAAGGATCTGCATCGATTGATTGTGACCTCACACACTTACAGGCAATCGTCCAACGAGCGACCGGAAATTCGCGACCAGGACCCGAACAATATCTATCTTGCTCGACAACGGCGCCTGAGACTGGATGCCGAAATCGTGCGCGACGTTTCTTTGACCGCTTGCGAGCTGCTGTGCGAGAAATTAGGCGGCCCACCGGTGTACCCACCCATTCCAGAAGGAGTGATGAATGTCGGGCAGGTCAAGCGAGCGTGGGAGGTCAGCAATGGTGAAGATCGATATCGACGCGGACTATACACATTTGCGTTTCGTGCGACGCCACCCCCGGCGCTCAACGTGTTCGACGCGCCCGATGGATATTTTAGTTGCACGCGCCGCATTCGTAGCAACACACCGTTGCAAGCGCTAACTTTGCTAAACGATACAACCAGCGTAGAGTTCGCAGGTGCGATGGAGAAGATCATTCAAGCGGACGGTGTTGAGTCCGCATTTCGTCGCTGCACATCGCGTCGTCCCAACCAAGAGGAATTAGTGCTGCTCAACTCGCTCGATTTACGCAGCGCTGCACGAGTACTATTGAATCTCGATGAAACAATCACTCGCGAATGAAACGGACACTATGTTTGTACAATCCACCGACAGTTTGCGAAATTCCACGCGCCGCCATTTCTTCGGAAATTGTGCGATGGGGTTGGGGAAGTTATCGCTGGCGTCGCTGATATCTGGTGGTTCGCTCGCAGATTCCAGTCACGCGGCTGAAGCGAGGCCGAGTCGCAATCCGCTGCAACCCAAGCCCACACATTTTCCGGCACGAGCCAAGAGCATTATTTTCTTGTTCATGGCAGGTGGGCCCTCCCAATTGGAACTTTACGATTACAAACCGAAATTGGCCGAGTTGAACGGCCAGCCTATCCCGGACAGCTACATCGCAGGCAAACGGTTCGCTTTTATGGATTCGAGCCATCGTATCAACTTGCTAGGGCCGCGTCGAAAATTCAAACAGCACGGCGAAAACGGAACTTGGGTCAGCGATCTGTTACCGTTTACTGGTTCAATCATCGATCAACTGTGTTTAGTCAAGACATGCAAAACAGATTTGTTCAATCATGCACCCGCGAAGTTGTACATGAATACAGGCAGCGGCCAGTTTGGCCGCCCCAGCATGGGATCGTGGGTTACCTATGGAATCGGTAGCGAATGTGACAATCTGCCCGGATTTGTCGTACTGCAAAGCGGTCCACGCGGTCCACGCGGTGGAGCTGTATTGTGGGGCAGCGGAATCCTGCCAACTTCGTATCAAGGCGTTTCGCTGCGCAATACGGGCGATCCCATCCTGAATCTGTCTTCGCCTGCTGGCGTCCAGAGTTCGGATCAACGACGAGTCGTCGATGCGGTTCGCGAGCTAAACTTGAATCGTTTAGTCGCCACAGGGGATGAGGAGATTGCAACACGTATCAATTCTTACGAGATGGCCTATCGTATGCAATCGAGTGCACCGGAGTTAATGGATACCGCCGATGAATCTGAAACAACCCTGCGCATGTATGGTGTGCGAGATGCTCGCGAAGCGTCGTTTGCGAGAAACTGTTTGCTCGCTCGTCGACTGGTTGAGCGCGGAGTGCGTTTCATTCAGCTTTACCATACGAACTGGGACCATCACGGTGGTCCTACTGAGAATATGGAAGAACATCTGCCGTCAGTATGCAAAGAGATCGACCAACCCTGTGTCGCGTTGGTTCAGGATCTGAAACAACGCGGACTGCTGGACAATACGATCGTGCTGTGGGGCGGCGAGTTTGGCCGAACGCCCATGGGTGAAGTCCGTGAATCGACAGGTCGCAATCATCATATCGACGCATTTACGATGTGGATGGCCGGCGGCGGATTCAAGCCCGGCATGGTCTATGGTCAGACGGACGAATTTGGTTTCGGAGCGGTAGAAAACCCTGTGCATGTTCATGATCTGCATGCCACCTTACTTCATCAACTCGGTTTGGACCATCATCGACTGAGCGTCCGATTTCAGGGACTCGATTATCGCTTGACGGGAGTGGAAGGGCCACGCGTCGTGGAGGAATTGGTTTAGCTGGCCAGACTCAGTTATCGGTCATTTTTTGGAGACGTTCAGATCGTATTGCCCAGGTACTGATTCAGCAACTACTTCGATTTTCAAGTCTGTCTTAGCGGGATCATAGTATCTCGAGTTCAATAATTGTCGCGGCGTCACCGGACCTTCATCAGGTGTATTCTGGAAAGCGTTCACGACTATTTTGTAGGCGCCCAGAGGAGCGTCCCCATAAAAGGAGACGCCCCCCTGGCCAAGCTTCGTAAGTGGTTTGCCGTCCAACAGAACAGTTCCCGATACTGGGACCAAGTCAAGAGTGTCGCCTCCGCAACCGATGAGACTAACCAACAATAGGCTTTGAAAAACAGTCACAACACGTTTTTGGTACATAACGAGTACTTGTCTAAGAATGACCGTGGAATTTGGCACTTACTCTGATCAACATTAATTCCCAAACGCACGAAACGGTTGCGCACTGCACGGTGAAACGAAAATGGTGCAGCCGCAACCAAGGCAACTAACAACTGCCTTTCCGCTCGCCTTCGAACTAAGGGACATCGTGTGGTTTCAGGGACTCGTATATGATTGGAAAGTCTTGAATGGCCTCGCGTTGTTAAGGGCTTGGCTGGCTTGTCGTAGTTCGAACCGCGAACTCCGGCTAGTTAAACGAATGTTAACATGGAGGGCCAAGCGGATTTTGCCAGTCGCTGAAGTTTTACTAATATCGACAAATAGCTGTGGTTCAAACTTGACTATGAACAGCCTGGTATCCGACAATGTGCTAAATCGTATTTTGAAGTTGAACTGTTATTTTTCCTTGGGAGCAAAGTAAATGAGTAGAAAACGATTCGGATTCACTCTGGTTGAATTGCTCGTCGTGATAGCAATTATCGGTGTCTTAGTTGGATTGCTTCTTCCTGCAGTGCAATCGGCGCGTGAAGCGGCTCGTAGGATGCAATGCACCAATAGCCTGCACAATCTGGGAATTGCGATGCACAATTATCACGACACCCACAGAACCTTTCCCATGGGCCAGATGAATTCAATCGCCCAAAACGCACTTGCAGCGTCACCGTGGAATCGAGGTTGCTGGTTTCACTCGATCTTGCCGTTCATCGAACAGCAAAATCTCCATAACTTGATCACAAATTTTCTCAGCTCGAACCCGCGTCCGGCAGGCGTTTATATGTCGGTGAACAATAATCTTAACGTGTTCAGTGATCCTGGTCGTCATACCATTGTTCCGATCCTCCTCTGCCCATCCGATGGTAACGGTGCGAAGACCAAAACTGTCGCCGGTAATGAACAAGGATTTCACGGAAATTTCGTACTTGCCGCTGGCTCGACGTTCTATAATCCGACAACCGACGTCGAGGGACGCAATTTGAACGGCATGTTTTATTGCTATTCATCAACGAAATTCAGTAACGCAGTCGATGGAACGTCGAACATACTCATGGCGAGCGAAATTTTGGTTACGCCGGATACGAATGCGCATGATTTGCGAGGTCGTTATTACAATACATGGCAAGGAAACGTGCTGTTCAGCTCCCTTTACCCACCCAACTCGCCTGTTGGCGATCGGTCCAATTATTGCATCGCTGCGCCACGTCGGCCATGCCAAGGATTATCCGCTAGCAACACAGTTCAGTCGGTTCGCAGCAATCACACAGGTGGTGCTAATTTTCTGCTTTGCGATGCTTCGGTTCGGTTTATCTCTGATTCGGTGAACCTGGTAACTTATCAAGCTGCTTCGACGCGTCAGGGAGGCGAAGTCGCACCTCTTGAGGAATAGTTGTTGCCAACCGATTGTTTGAAATCCCCGGGTGTTATGTCCAATGCACGGTGAGGGTACTCGTCGTGCATTCTCTTTGTAGATATCGCGGGAGCTAGTTAGTAATCTATGAACACTTGCAAATCAATGTTCCTATTACTATGTGTCGCAGGATTATTGTGCGGATGCGAAAAGGGACCGAAATACTACGATGTTTCGGGCACAATCTCCTTGGACGGCCGTCCACTTCCGGAAGGCGATATCATATTTAGTCCCATGGACTCCGCTCTGGGGCCGGAACCTGGCACTATTAAGAATGGCAACTATTCGCTCAAGGCACTCGAAGGAAAGAAGCGCGTCGAAATTAGCGCATCGAAAATTATTCCGGGCAGTAAAGTGCGAGGCGCAGGTGGCGAGCCTGTCCCTGAAGAGTATCTACCGACTCGTTACAACGCACTTAGCGAACTATCGGCAGACGTTTCTCCCAAGGGAGGCAACAAGTTCGATTTTGATCTTAAGAGTAAATAGAGAGCGTTAACTGAAATTTGAAGCAAAATCGAAAGTCGTCGAAGCTCTGATTTAGACGCAATACCGTTCAACGAACGTGGGATAAGCTTCCAGCTTGTCAATATCTTGTGCAAGCAATGGCGAAACTCCGCTACAGGTTGACAAGCTGGAAGCTTATCCCACGTTCGTTGAACGGTATTGGATTTAGACGGCAAAATCCGCGACCTACTCCACCACGAAATTGAATGCTAGCATAGAAATAATAAGCCACGTTTTAAGGCGAGCGGCAGATGG
>SYJV01000085.1 GCA_005798335.1 Planctomycetaceae bacterium
GTCAAAGCCACAGCGAGTGGTAAACGCTCCTCACGAACGACAAGACGATATTCTTCCGCCTCTAGCGAAAGCAAGCAATCGCAGGTAACATCGACCTGTAAATTGCCCGTAATTTCAAGATACGAGCGAGTGCGTCAATCCTGGCATACACTCGCTTGCGCTTCCGGCTTGTATTGGTAAGAAACTATCTGCCGTTCGCCTTATCGCCAGCCAATGGGGATTCGCGCACCGGAACCTGGACGTATGCAGCCTACCCTGGTTAGGGTGGCACGGTGGCGATTGTAGGAGTTAATTTACTAGAATTCAGTTGAATAAGTGGTCCATACCCTGATGCGCGAACGCTATCAAGATGATTAGGTTACATTAAGGCGAGGAGTTGAGGAGAGTCTACCGCACCCGAAGCGTAAGCAAGGTAATTCGCATTCTTTCCCGGCTCATGTGTCGGGTTACAATTGGCAAGCCTTCATCTGCCGCTCGCCTATATTCCGGGCGATCGACGACGATTATCCTTTTTAGTTCGTGCCAAAGAGCCTTCGAGACAAGGCATTTTTTTCGAGTCTATTCCATCTTTCGGCAGCGAAAATGACACACGAACGTGAGAAGGATGACCATCACACGCTGCCGTACGCTCCGGACGTGACTCGCTGTGTCAATGGCTCCGAGCAGCAAGACGCATTGGCGACGCAATTCGAGATTGACGAGGACCTGCACCAGCCTACTCGGATCGGTCCGAATGGGATCATTGGTGAGTACGTTTTGCAGGAGTGCATCGGCGTCGGCGGAATGGGCGAGGTTTATCGCGCCGAACACCGAACGATGAAGCGGCAGGTCGCGCTGAAATTGCTAGGGAAATCGCTGGCCCACAAGCCGTCGGTAATCGATCGGTTTTTTCAAGAGATTCGTGCCGTCGCCAGAATGATGCATCCTAATATTGTGACCGCTTTCGACGCAGGTACGCAGAACGGCACACATTACCTGGTCATGGAACTGGTCAGTGGCGAGTTGCTTTCCAGCCGCGTTGCCAATACGGGATTATTCTCGACTCAGGAAGCGGTCAGCATCCTGTACCAAGCCGCACAAGCATTGGACTACGCACATAATCAAGGAATTGTTCATCGCGACATCAAGCCGAACAACATGATGATTACCAAGGATGGCATTCTAAAGATTCTCGATTTTGGTTTAGCCCAGCTCGAACGTCCCGATGATCGCTCCTCCGGTCGCAAGCGATTCATGGGGACAGTGGAATACATGTCACCTGAACAAATTGAAGATAGCGAGCGAGTGGACGCCAGAAGTGATCTCTATAGCTTGGGCGCAACGCTGTTTTATTTGGTCACCGGGCGAAACATGTTCTTAGGCGACGCCATGCATATCGCTCGCGCTCAGCAGTTCGAGAAACCGCCCGCGTTATACGATATTCGCAGCGATATTGATTTGCGTTTGGATGCTGTGTTTCAGCGACTGGTTGCCAAATCGCCTGCCAGCCGCATTCCCTCAGCCAAAGCACTGATCGAAGTGATCGAGCAACTTAGTTTGCACGAGTCGCGTTCTACTACGGAAGATCGCATGCGATTCCCATTCGCGCATCTTCCTGCTGGTGAGAAACCAACTCGCCAAAACGCAAGTCAGTCAACCGTTTCCAAATCGCTCAGTGCAGTGGGCATCGACCTGGGCATGATTGCGTCGACGGTCGGATACTTCGATTCGACCGTCGGACTGAAGTTAATCGATCAAGCCGGAGGTGGCCAACACTTGCGCAACATGATCTGGAGCGATCGAGATCAAGTTGTCGTCGGTGCCGAAGCACTGGCTTTGCGGCAGAGCCAACCTGAGAAGATTTTTCATAGCCTTCAGCGTTGGATTGGACTGAAGCGCATCGATCGTCCGCTTGGCGGCCGGTTGGTGCCGCCCGAGGTACTGATTGCCACGATCATTAGGCGTCTGATAATTGAGGCTCAGACTCAAAACGCTGAAGTCACCCAAGCTGTGATCACTGTGCCGGGTTGCTATGACCAATTGCACCGTCAGGCAATTCTGGCCGCAGGCCAAATAGCTGGCGTAGATGTCTTGCAGTTGTTGGACAAATCACTCGCAGCGACATTGTCATGGATCGACATGAACTCGCGCCTGCCGACGCCCGCGTCAGTTGACCCACGTTCCAATCCCAAACTGCTTGTCGTGCACTTGGGTGGCAGCGGATTGGATGCCTCCGTGATTCATGTCCAGGGACTCAGCGCGGTGCAAAAGTCAGTCTGTGGCAGCCCCAAGCTGGGAAGTTTGCGTTGGCAAAATCGACTGGCCGAATATTTGGCCGAACAAATACAGAAAAAGACTGAACACAGTATTCGCGATGACGTGGCCGCCGCCACGCGTCTGCAACGTACGGTCGAGATTACACTGGATCGCCTCGCGAAAACGCCGCGTATCGACGTTAGGTTCGATTGGCTGAAGCAGTCAATCCAAGAGCAACTGACTCAACAGAGATTGGTGGATTTGGCACCGGCACTTGTCAAGTCAGTTCGAGACGTTGTGCTGCAAGCGTTGGCGACTGCCAATACTCAGCCAGATCAAATCGATGAAGTTTTGCTGGTCGGTTCGTTGTTAACCATGGAGCCACTGCGCAAAATGATTGCCGCCACATTGACCAGGCGGGTACCATTGACGAGCATTCAGAAGTCGGATCTCGCACGCGGTGCGGTCTTGCATGCTCAGCAACTACTGCCTCTTGCCGCAACCAATATCGCCATGCCGCGCGCTATTGGATGCGCGGTTCATGACTTGGGGCTGCTGGTTTCCAACCCTGAAACCAATCGACAACAACCGCGAGCGCTGATTGTACGAGGTGCCGAATTGCCTGTGGCAGAATCCCGTGTTGTGAAACCGCGCGGCCGTGCAACGAAACACTGGCTGCAAATTATCGAGGGGAATTCCCTAGACTCTACGAATTGGATGAAACTTGGAACCATTGATGCCACCGACGCGTTTCCGGATCGCGCCGACAATGAATCGATGCAGTTACAACTGTCCGTGAATGAGAGCGGCCTACTGACCACGACATTGAATCGTCTGGGCGGCAAACAATTTGTTACCGTAGCACCGCTTAGCGATCCGACGGTTGTTCCTGAGTCGATCGGCATGTGGCGGGATTGGCTGCAAACAATCATGCCCGACATCGGCGAAGACTCGTCGGCCACCACTGCCGAGCGTTAGGCGAGCGGCAGAATGGTTCTTACCAATCTGCCGTTCGCCTTAGGACACGCACGCTTGAGTTTTCGTACGCTTTATCCGCAGCAGGTTTTGGGAATAGGAGCTTGAAGTATGTTTGGCATGACCCGTCGCGAATGTGTGCAATCCGCGCTAGCGCTTGGCGCGTCGACAACTCTCGGCACATTGGTGCAAGAGCAGAGTTTTGCGGCTCAGCCACCAGCGGTATCGGCCCGTCGAGCGAATCGTATTGCTGTTTCGACCTATTCCTTTTGGCGCTTTCGCCAAGATAGTCGCTTGACAATTGCGCAGTGCATTGATGAGGCAGCTCGCATGGGTTTCGACGGCGTTGAAATCCTGCACCGTCAAATGGACGATGAAACCCCTGCATCGTTGCAGCGCCTGAAGCGACAGGCCTTCACGTTGGGGATGGACCTGTGTGGATTCTCGACACATCAAGGATTCGTATCGCCGGACGTACAGGAACGCAAAAAGAATATTGAGCATACCAAGAAATGTATCGATATCGCTTATCGATTGGGAATCGGTACCATGCGAGTCAACACTGGTCGCTGGAACACCACGAAATCCTTTGACGAGCTAATGGCTAATAAAGGAATCGAACCCAAGTTGGACGGCTATAGTGAAGATGATGGTTTTCGATGGGTCATTGAGAGCTTGCAAGAATGCCTCCCGATGGCTGAGCAATGCGGAGTCATTTTGGGACTGGAAAACCATTGGGGATTGGGACGCACGGCGCAAGGCGTATTGCGCATTGTAGAGGCGATCAAATCGCCTTGGTTACAAGTCACCATGGATACCGGAAACTTCTTTGAGCAGCTCTACGAACAACTCGAAATGCTGGCGCCCAATACGGTTTATGTGCAAGCCAAGACTTATTTTGGCGGAGGGACCTGGTATACGCTGGACATCGACTACGCGCGCGTTGCCAAAATTCTTCGTCTTGCCAACTATCGTGGCTATGTGTCACTCGAATTCGAAGGCATAGAGGACTGGTCGACCGCAATTCCGCAAAGCCTCGAACTGCTGCGACGACATTTTTCTTAAATCGTCTTTATCGCTCCCACTGCCAGTCCATGGTCGCTCTACAAGCCACCCCAGAACCATGAAAGTGCGAGTTCGCAAGGATTTCAAGGTACCGTACGTTTTGGAGTATTGACCAGCGTCAATGAACAAGTAAGCTTGCGCGATACTAATCATTGCGACTAAGCAATGCGTAATGATTCTTATTGTGTGAGAGGACGATTTTCGCTGCTCTACTCTTGCGGAAAGGCAGTCCGCATTCATTTCTTTTCTGAAAGGTGACAAGAATGCGTTTGCAACGGCCTGGATTTACGTTGGTTGAATTGTTAGTGGTGATAGCAATTATCGGAGTTCTAGTTGGCTTGTTATTGCCGGCTGTGCAATCGGCACGCGAAGCTGCGAGGCGCATGCAGTGCACGAACCACCTCAAACAACTCGGGTTAGCGGTTCTCAATTACGAAAGCACTTATAAGAAACTTCCCAACAAGTCCGGAGGGACCTCGGCCTTGCTCGCGCACGCAGAGCGGATTTATGGTAACTACGACCGGCTAAGTCCCTTCGTTGGGCTGTTGCCGTACGTCGAACAAACGGCTCTGTACAATCGAATTCAGGCCGGTGGCGAAACAACCGCGCTGGGTATCGTCGCGGCAGGCGGGCCATCAGCTTGGTTTCCGAGGCTCGATGGAACTGCTATTTATTTTCCATGGGCACAATCGATTCCCACTTATCAATGCCCGTCAGACAGCATCGTACCGCGACCGACTGGCGATCATGGTACCAACTCGTATGCAATCAACATGGGTGATCAGGTTTTGAATGTGAATGGCCGACAGCAGATGCGAGGTCCGCTCGGAGGTTTTGGTTTCTACAAAGGACTTGGGGAGGTAACCGACGGTACCAGTAATACGATCGTGTTCAGCGAACGGACGGCACACAACGCGGATAACGCCAATGATGGTGTATTGCGAACTGCCAATGGCAGCCAACTGATCAGTCGCTTTGAAGCCCAAGTTACCAATATTCAAAACAGCCCGAGCAGTTGCAATGCGGTGGTAATCAGTGGTCGTTACGCACCTGGTACTCGATTAAAGGCGAGGTTCGGAATTCTCTGGACCGATGGTCAAGCCGAACGAACCTGCTTCAATACAGTTCTTGGTCCCAATAAGCCATCGTGCTTTGGCGATGCGAATTTAGCCGCCGATTCTGGCACGGTTGTACTACCGGCAAGCAGCATGCATACCGGCGGCGTAAATGCCGTATCGCTGGATGGATCAGTGCGGTTCATATCTGACTCAATCGACACTGGAAACACTTCGGCTATCCAAGCCGTACCAACCGGCCAGAGCTTGTATGGCGCTTGGGGCGCCTTGGGTACCATCAGCGGCGGTGAAGTAACTCAAATAGAGAACTAGGAACTCAGAATGTTAGTTTCTATGGTCATCGCGATGTTTGTCGCGATGACCGTGTGCCGCCGAAATCTCTTTTCAATTTCGTCCAGTGGATCAATGCGATGGTTTGGATGCAGGCTCGAATCGTAGCGGTGGCTGTTCTCGTTGTCTTGCAAACGGGTTGCGGCGTTGGCGACAGTAATGCTCGGCCAACCGCGCCCGTAACTGTGACTGTGACCTACAAAGGCAAGCCGGTCGACGGAGCGATTGTGCAGTTCATCAGCGTTGAAAATCCGCAGCCGGCGGTCGGCACGACCGACTCGGCCGGAGTCTGCAAATTGACGACCTACAACTCCAATGACGGTGCTATCGTTGGCAGCAACGTCATTACAATCTCGAAGAACGAAATCGACTCCAAGAACATCAAACCGGTCAGGCCGGAGGATAAGGACCTGGTTGGCATTACGCCACCTCCCAATCTCAAAAGCCTCATTCCTCAGAAATATTCCTTTCCAGGTTCCTCGGGCCTGAAGGAGGAAGTAAAGAACGGCAAGAACGCCTTTACATTTGATCTCAAAGACTGAGTTCGGTGCAGGCTTCCGAATTCGGCATTCGAAGCCGCATTTACTCTCGAGCTGCGTCGATCGAGCAGAGTTGGTCGCAAACCGCCTCCGCATCGTTTAATCCAACGATTGAAAATGCTCGAGCATGGTTGCCGCCGCAGACACGAAAACTCAGCCGCTTCAAGCCCAACTGCCGCAATAATAGGCCGTCGTGAGTGCTGTAGTCGCTGATCGCGCGAAAGTGAATTCTGCGATCGGAAATGAAAAATGTTCCGGAGACGACGCGTAGATACGATCCATCCACAACCAGTCGAATCTTACATGCCGCCAGCTTTATCGGAAGATGAAGCACAGCGAGGTAAACTGCCAAGCCCACGACAATTCCTGCCGCGCCGCCACTTGCCAGACCAGTTGTATTTATGGCGAGCCAATTCAACCCGTTCCTTGTGCCGTGCAACTCTCCGTACGCCTGAGCCAACATTGCCCCGATGAGTATTCCCCAAGGCAAGGCTACGGTACAGCAAGCAAATATCGCTTGAATGCGCCAATATCGTAGTAGCAATGGCCTGTCGATTTCGAATTCAAGGCGGTCCGGGAATTCGTCTGTATGTACGATGGGATTGCTCCCTTGAGGATTTTCGACTCTGCACGCATAGAAAAATGTTGGTTGACAAGTAGGTAGGTCGAATTGCGAACTCGATCGGGCGCCATAATACGGGTAACAGCGCTCAAGTTGACTGTTTTCGCACTTACGTATCCACCGCGAGTTCAGTTTCTTTCTGCGAAACACGCTTCCTCGATCAACTCAAAAAGCTCCCGAAATCGTCTCGCGCACCCCCGGAACGGAGAGACTGGCGAGTGGGCTACGGGAATTGGCTTTCTCTTGTTATTATTTTCGTGCTGTTGGCCAACTCTAGGATTCTTGAGATTACAAAATGACACTGATCGTTCAGAAATTTGGTGGCACTAGCGTCGCCGATCCCGAAAAAATCCTCGCTGCGGCTCGTAAGGCTATCCGCGCTCAGCAAGAGGGTCACCAAGTCGTCGTGGTGGTTAGCGCGATGGGTCACAACACGGACTTGTTGATCGATTTGGCTCACCAAGTCAACGATCGCCCACCAGCTCGCGAGATGGACATGCTGTTGTCCACGGGCGAACAAGTCAGCGTTGCGCTATTCGCGATGGCCGTGCATGGATTGGGCCACAAAGCGGTCAGTTTGACCGGTGGTCAAATCGGCATCTTTACCGACAGTTCTTACACCAAAGCACGCATTCGCAGCATTTCCAGCGACCGCATGCGCAGATTGCTGGACGAGGGAAATATCGTCGTGGCGGCAGGTTTTCAGGGCATCGATGATGATTTCAATATCACTACTCTTGGCCGTGGTGGCAGCGATACGACCGCTGTGGCGCTCGCCGCAGTATTGCAAGCTGACGCTTGTGAGATCCACACCGATGTCGACGGCGTTTACACAACCGACCCGCGGCAGTTGCCCGAAGCGCGCCAAATGTCGTGCATCGGTTACGACGAAATGCTGGAGCTAGCTAGTCTCGGAGCGAGCGTGATGCACAATCGTTCCATCGAATTCGCCAAGAAGTACCACGTTCCCATTCACGTTCGCAGCAGTTTCAGCGATACCCAGGGAACGATGATCGTCGCTAATTCCGAGTCGGCGTCGGCGCCAGTATGTGGCGCGGCACTGACTCGCAACGAAGCTCGCATCACCGTCCAAGGCGTGCCGGACAAGCCTGGCATGATTTTCCAAATTTTTAAGCGTTTGGCGGATCAAAAAATTGCTGTAGATATGATCGTTCAGAATATCGGGCAAGATGATCGAGCCGATATTTCGTTCACCGTTCCGCGCGAAGAGTTTCAACCGACTTTGATCGCCGTTCAAGAAGCCGCCGGCGCAATAGGCGCGACGGGAATCACACACGACGAACAAGTTGCGAAAGTCTCCGTCGTTGGGCTAGGCATGGCCAAACAGACGGGTGTCGCTCGCAAAATGTTTCGAGCGCTGGCAGATGCGAAAATCAACATACAAATGATCACAACCAGCGAAATCAAGATCTCCGTGCTGGTTCATCGCGACGAATCTCTCCAAGCTCTACGCGCGGTCCATCAAGCGTTCGAGTTACCAAAACGGCCAGCGGACGCGGTGAAGTGGGATGTTTCGTCGGCCAGTCATGCCAACGGCGCAGACGTCAACGCGGTGGTAGCCGACCTGCAGTCGGCCGACATGGAACAGTTGCTGCTAGAGGACATTTCCTTGGCAGACGACCAAGCTCGTGTCACCATCGTGGGAGTACCGAATCAACCAGGTTTGGCTGCCAACATCTTTGATGCCGTTGCTGCGGCCGGCATCTTTGTCGATATGATTGTGCAAAGCTACGATGGATTTCAAGGCGAAACCAGCATCAGTTTCACCATCCCGCGCGATCAATTCGACATTTGTCTAAAAGTGATGCACGAATTGGGAACCAAGTTCAAGTTTCGACGAGCTCATGGCAGCAAGGACATCGCGAAACTGTCGGTCAGCGGCATTGGCATGCGAAGCCATACCAGCGTTGCAATCGGTATGTTCGAAGTGCTAGCCAGCGCTGGCATTAACGTTGAAATGATCAATACGAGTGAACTGCGAGTGAACGTCGTCGTCGCCAGCGGCGCCGGCCAAAAAGCACTGGCATGTGTTCAGCAGCGTTTCGACGCAAACCTTAGGTAAACTCCCACCTGCCGCTCGCCTTACTGCCGTTCCCGGACTATTGTGCTTGCGTACCGAATAATCGTCCCGGTCAACTCGTACTACACAAATTCGGAACGTAATTTGTGCAATCGAATACGTGTGTCTATACCAATTCTTCCAACACTCGAGGCTAGACTCGACTAAATATCACACACGCCGATTGCGTGTTCGAGCGCTTTGAGCGGGTCTTTCCAAGTGGGAATAAACTCTTGGGCCACGAAACCATCGTAGCCTGTTTCAAGAATAGCACGCATGATGGGCGGATAATTAATTTCTTGAGTATCATCGATCTCACCGCGACCAGGATTTCCTGCGGTGTGATAGTGGCCGATCAGCGAATGATACTTGCGAATTCTGCGAATCACATCTCCGTTCATGATTTGCACATGGTAAATATCGAACAGCAATTTGAAATTGGGAGAACTCATTTGCTGGATCAACTCGACACACAACTCGACGTCGTCGCCGAAGTAGCCGGGATGTCCTTTCATGGGATGACTGTTATCGCGACTGTTGAGATGCTCTAGGCACAGCGTAACCTGTTTTTCTTCCGCGTACTTGATTACTTTTTGCCAAACGTGCAAGCAATTCTTTTTGGCACTTTCGTCACTGATACCCGCGACGCGCATGCCAGTAAACGTTATTACTCGTTTGGCGCCGAATTTGACCGCAACATCGATCGACTCGCGGAGTTTGGATTCGACGAAGGCATGATTCTCGGGATCGACCGGCCCTTTCGCAAAACCATGACTACCGACCAAAGAAATCTCAAGCCCAAGCTGTTTCGCCTCAGGATAATCAGAGGGGCTAATCCCTTCGATCGCGACCAACCCAAGGCGTTTCCCGTCACGAGCCAAATCTGCCGCAGGCATGGGATTAAAACACCAACCCATCACAGACTGCTTAATGCGTCCGTTGCGAGCCAGGTTTGCATTCGAAGTAGAGTTGTCAGGTTCGCTTGCCAAGATTTGTCCCGCGACCGCGCCTGCCGCCACGGCCCCAGCAGTTGTCGTCAACCAATCGCGTCGACCGAGTTCATCAACTCGTTGCATGTCAGTTACCTCATTCTACGATAGTACCAAGACGGAAGTTAACGTCGAAAAATGATATATGTTCAAGCGACAATTGATACGCGACGATCAGGGCATGCCATCCAGATCATCCGTCACTTTCGCTGCGATCAGTAACGGTTGTACACTATTTCTAACGAAAAAGGGGCGGCTCTTCCTCTTCTTTATTGGCAGGCGGCGTCATTTTCAAATGGGAATAGGCGTTCGGAGTTGCACAACGTCCGCGCGATGTACGAATGATCAGTTCGCTGCGCAGCAAGAAAGGTTCCACTTCATCGACCAGCGTATCTGCCGACACGTTCATCGTATGCGCGATGGCTTCGATCCCGGCTGGCCCACCGGAAAAGACTCGGATAATCGTTTCAAGGTAGCGTCGATCTTGGCGATCCAAGCCCACCGTGTCGATACCAGTCATCGCCAGCGCGCGTCGAGCGATCTCCAGCGTTACGCGACCATCGGCTTTGCTCATCGCAAAATCACGGACCCACAGCAGTCGATTGTTCGCAACTCGCGGCGTCCCACGACTGCGCTCGGAGATTTCCCTTCCGGCCACTTCGTCCAACGCTACGTTCAGCTTCGACGAATTGCGCTTGAGAATCTGAGTCAGCTCTCCGACGGAATAAAACCCAAGATGCTCGCGTATTTGAAATCGGTCGCGCAGCGGACCGCTGAGCATACCTGCTCGCGTCGTTGCTCCAATTAACGTAAACGGTCTCAGTTGGAGATTGAGCGTCCGCGCGTTTACTCCTTCACCCAGCACGATATCGATCCGAAAATCTTCCATCGCGGTATATAGGTATTCCTCGACCGCCTTGGGCAAGCGATGGATTTCATCGATAAACAGCACCGACCCGTTTTCCAGATTGGTCAAGTACGGAACCAGATCTTTGGGAGCTTTCAATCCAGGACCGCTGGCCATCTGGACGGAAACGCCCATTTCACGAGGTATACATGTTGCAAAAGTGGTTTTACCAAGCCCAGGTGGACCATCGAAGAGGATATGGCCCAGCGGCTCACCTCGTTTCTTGGCGGCGTCAATGGCGATGTGCAGCACGTCCATTACCTCTTGCTGGCCCACCATCTCAGAAATGCGTTTGGGACGCAGGACGCTGTCGTGATCTTCGCTAGGTTGTTCTGGCTGCACGATCGACTCAAGAACCAAAGTTCGTCCTCCTTAACTGTCTGCTGAGGGGTCGCGCGTTCAATATTCAAAATTGACGCGTAGCTTAGGAACAGCCGATAAATAAGTGTCAGGTACCTTTTGCGAGAAACTCGCCCTTCGGGTGCTGCGCACAAAAGGTACCTGACACTTATTTATCGAGCGATACTTACTGCTGCTGCTATGTCCCGCTCCCACCAATTTTGAATTTTGAACGCGCGATCCCCAACGCTTGATCAAACGTTCAGGCAACAGTCTACCGCGAATCGGCATGGGTTGGAAGGATTTCTCATTCGTGACGCAGCCGTGGAAGTTCAAAATCATCTTGGAACGGTCGGCGACGCGATCTTTCTGAGTACTCCACGCGTACAATCACTCATTCGCAAGTCAAATTCGCGCATGACAAGGCAACCGAACTGAATTGAGTTGGAAAAATGAACGCTTTTCCTGGCGTACGAGCCTTTGTTTCGATCGTTGTATTGTTCGCTGCCCATGTACCAGCGGTCGAGCCTTCGAATTGGCAGCAGTGGCGTGGCCCCGATGGTACCGGGGTAGCCAAGGATGCTGATCCGCCCGTCCAATGGAGTGCCGAGCAGAATATTCGTTGGAAGACCAAGCTGCCAGGTCGTGGGCACAGCACGCCAATCGTATGGGGCGAGCGAATTTTTGTCACCGCCGCGGTGCCCGTCGGCGAGAAACTAATTCCAAAAATGAGTGGTCGACCAGGCGAGCACGACAATTTGCCGATCGATCGTGAATACGCCTTTACCGTGATCGCTTTGAATCGAAATGATGGCTCGATCGAATGGCAAAAAGTGCTGCACAGCGCCGTGCCGGTCGAGGCGGGCCATCACACTGGCAGCTTGGCCTCAGCTTCCTCAGTGACCGACGGGGTTCGCGTTTACGCTTACTTTGGTTCGCATGGTTTGTATTGCCTCGATTTTGACGGCAATCCAGTTTGGCAACGCGACTTTGGCCAAATGCATTCCAAGCACGGGCATGGTGAAGGAGCGTCACAAGTTTTGTCGGGTGACAGCTTGATTGTCAATTGGGATCACGAAGAGGGTTCGTTTCTGGTCTCAATTGACAAAACGACCGGAAAAAATATTTGGCGTCGCGATCGCCGCGAAGACACTTCGTGGAGTTCTCCGATCACGATCCAGCAAGACGGAAAAATGCAAGTGGTCGTTTGTGGTACCAATCGCGTGCGCGGTTACGATCTGGCAAACGGCGATGTGATTTGGGAGTGCGGAGGCATGTCATCGAACATCGTTGCGACTCCGGTTTTCGCAAATGGTTTTCTGTATGTTGGGAGTAGTTACGAGAAAAAGGTGCTGATGGGAATCGATGTGCGCGGAGCAGCGGGAGATCTGACTGGTACTGATCGAGTCGTGTGGGAACGAATTCGTGGAACTCCGTATGTCCCTTCCATGTTGCTTTACGAAAATCAGTTGTATTTCCTAAGTCACTATCAGAACATTTTGACGCGCATCGAAGCCACTACTGGCAAAGATGCACCTGGCGCGATGCGATTGGGATCTTTAGGCAATATTTATGCTTCGCCGGTTGCCGCTGGTGGTCACGTGTACATCACAGATTTGCAAGGAACCACGGAAGTGGTCAGCCACTCGCCGATTCCACGCACTGTGGCTGTCAATCAGCTCGCCGAAAATGTCAACGCGTCACTAGCGATCGTCGACCGGCAGATTTTCATCCGCGGCGAAACACATCTGTACTGTATCGCCGAGCCATAACCGATGGTCACTCATAGCGGTCATACCCGGAGAATCGTCTAGTCTTTCAACAATTCGAACGCACCTGGCAGCAGTATTTCGAGGCTAGTGCGACACGTGACCAGTCGTGTATCCGCGTCGATCAATAGAATTGCCAACTTAGGCGCGAACTCATTCAGGAATTGACGGCAGGCGCCGCATGGCGTTACACCGCCGCGGCTGGCAATTGCGATGGCCTCCCAAGCCTGATAACCGCTCGTGACAGCAGCGCACGCAGCCACTCGCTCAGCACAAATCGTTAACCCATAGGAAGCGTTTTCGACATTCGCGCCGCAGATAATTCGGCCTGATCGATCGAGGATGGCCGCTCCCACAAGAAACTGGCTGTAGGGTGCATAGGCGCGCAAGCGGACGTCGAGCGCCGCAGTTCTCAATTGCTCGACCTGCGCTGACTGCAAATCAAAATCTAGCTGCTTTTCCATCAATTTTCAGTGCACTATCAAAGGCTGGTTCGCAGTGGACTCGTCCGCGATCATGATCGCACTTCGCAACGTATTCTGTACCTTTTCCCAGGATGATTCCGCTTCGCAAAACACTCGGACCAATGGCTGCTCGGGCTGGACCATTTCACCGATTTTTACCAACATTTCCAAGCCAACTCGATGGTTAACCGCGTCTCCCAACTGTTTGCGACCACCGCCAAGTTCGATGACGACTTGACCAAGCTCCTGGCCGTCCATCGCAGATACAAATCCGCCGCGCTCCGTGGTGATGATTCTTGACTGCGCCAACGGTAAACGTCGACAGAATTCACCGCCTTGTTGACGAACCATTTGCTCGAAACGCTCCATTGCTCGTCCACTTGCTAGCGTGTCATTGAGCACTTGGAAGGCAGCGACATTGTCAGTTGCCCGCCCGGTCGCAATCAGCAACTCTGCGGCTAGTCGAAAGGTCAGCCACCGAGTCTCATACGGTCCGTTCCCTTCGAGAACTTCAATGGCTTCATTGACTTCACAGGCGTTGCCGACCATGCGCCCCAACGGTTGGTTCATATCGCTGAGAATCGCAGAAGTTGGCACGCTGGCCCGCGCTCCAGTCGCCACCAAGCTCTCGGACAACTCGCGCGCGTCAGCGACGGAGCGCATGAACGCGCCGCTACCAAACTTGACATCCAGCACTAACGCATCCAGACATTCAGCCAGTTTCTTGCTCATAATGCTCGCCGTAATCAACGGTACCGACGGAACCGTACCTGTCACATCGCGCAGCGCATAGAGTTTGCGGTCGGCCGGTGCGATCGAAGGAGTCGTGCCGGTGATCACACACCCCAGATCTTTCAGTTGGCGATTGATCTCGCTTTCCGAAAGATCGCAACGATAGCCTGGAAACGATTCGAGTTTGTCGAGCGTTCCACCAGTGATTCCCAATCCGCGCCCGCTGAGCATGGGAACATCCAGATCGAAACATGCCAGCAGAGGTGCAAGCACCAAAGATGTCTTGTCGCCTAGCCCACCTGTCGAATGTTTGTCGACGCGCGGACGATCGGTCGCTCGGCCCAAACGAGTTCCGCTGGCGGTCATAGATTCGGTCAAAGCGGCGATTTCTTCAGCTTCCATCCCTCGGCATAGAACCGCCATCGCCCACGCGGACATCTGGTAATCCGGAATTCGGCCGCTGGTAAAACCCTCGATCATGAATCGAATTTCATCGGGATCGAGTTGTTTTCCGTCGCGCTTGGCTGCGATAATTCCCGTTGGAAGCATGGCGAATTTCTTTGGCTGACAACTTTCTACAAGTGATGCTCGGCTAGAACAAAGTCTTGGTCAATCGTCAGTTTTGACACATTTTCCGCATTTTCCAAGTGTTCGATTGTTTCGCGAGCAATTTCCGGCAAATTACTTTCGAGATCCATGGGTGCGAAAATTGGCTGTTAATTGAACGCAAGGTGGAAATCAGCTCCATCCGCACCCCGCCGAGCAACTAGTGAGGCACCAGTGAGAAATTCAAATATTGACGGCAAACGATTTAAGAATAACATCAAATCTGAAATGTTAATGCAATCAGCCCCACGATTAGTTTTTCAAATTCTAATCGAGCAGGGATTATTTGCGACAAAGTTTCAGTGACAGGCGGACGATGCAGATAAAGAACTTGAAAGTATTCTGTGATGTTGTCAATCGCAACAGCTTTTCAAAAGCGGCGACCGACAACGATATGACGCAAAGCGGCGCAAGCCAAGCGGTTCAGCAGCTTGAGGAATTTCTCCAAGTCAAGCTGATCGATCGCAGCAAGCGACCGTTTGTTCTAACGGCTGAGGGAAGCGCGTTCTACACGGGCTGCACCCAAATCGTACGCCAATTCGAAGCGTTGGCAGAAGAAGTGCGGTCGATCGGCCAGGAGATCAGTGGTCGCGCAACCGTGGCTTCGATCTATTCGATTGGGCTTAGTTACGTGCCCGACATTCAAAAGCAGTTTCGTGAAAAATATCCGAAAGCCGAGGTTCGATTTCTGCACGAACATCCTGATGAAATCTATCGCATGGTAGAGCAAGGCTTGGCCGATTTCGGTCTGGTCAGCTTTCCTCAGCAGTCGCGTACCATCATGACGACCCACTGGCGCGACGAACCGATGTTGTTAGTTGCTGACGATTCGCATCGTTTAGCCGGTCGCAAACTGGTAACGCCCGAAGACTTGGGACTGGAGACGCTGGTGGCCTTTGCGCCCAATTTGCGCATTCGCCACGAGATCGACCGCTATTTGCGGCAGATTGGCATCACCATGCCGATCGTCGCGGAATTCGACAACATCGACTCGATCAAACATGGCTTGAGCGTTAACTCAGCGGTCGCATTCTTGCCAGAGCCAACCGTACGCGAAGAACTATTGTCGGGCAAACTGCTAGCGCTCAGTTGCCCTTGGCTGGAATTGCTTCGCCCTTTGGGAGTCATCCAGCGCAAGAATTCTTCCCTAGGCAGAACCGCGCGAGGTTTGCTGGAGTTGATGCAACAACTAGCAGCATCGGAGGAAGAAGCAGCGGCTGCAAGCGTAGCTGACGGCCATGATGCAGAACTGATTGCTGCCAAGCGGTCGTTCGAAATTCCTGCAGGTCCGTTGGAGGCGGTACCAAGCGGCGACGTCAAAGCAAAACGCAAAGCACACCGCGAACAAGATCGTGCCGCGGTCGCGTCCTAGCTGCGGCTCGAGTTGGACCAAACATGACGGTCCCTCAGGCGCAGACTCTTCTTCCCCTTGTTCATTCACTTTTTCCAATGCCAGCGACCTGAATTCCCTTGTTTCGGATTCAACGGAGCACAGTCAAATGAAATTACTTCGCGGCCTACCAGCTAAGCAAGGCTTGTACGATCCCCAAAATGAGAAAGAGAACTGCGGAGTCGGATTCGTAGCAAACATCAAAGGTGTGGCCAGCCACCAGTACGTCATTGATGCCGCCAATGTATTGGTTGCGATGGACCATAGAGGAGGCTGTGGATGCGAAGCGACGACGGGAGATGGCGCTGGGATGCTCACAGCGCTACCGCATAAACTCTTGCGCCGCGTGGTGAAAGACGAGCTGCGTGTCGACCTGCCACCGGTCGGACAATATGCAGCAGGCCTGGTATTTCTACCTCAAGATGCTCACCAGCGCGCTGAATGCAAGTCGATCGTCGAACGATTTATCCGTGAGCAAGGCCAACGCCTGATCGGTTGGCGGCGCGTACCTACGGAAGCTCAGAAAGCAGGAATTGGGCCAATGGCTTTGGCCGGCGAGCCAGTGATTGAACAGGTGTTTATCGCTGCGGCCGGCGGCCTAGAAGGCGAGTCCTTTGAGCGGCAACTCTATTTGATTCGCAAGCAAGCCAGCAGCGCGATCCGCGGCGGTAGCTGCTCGCTCGATCAGGCCTTGATGTTCTATATTTGCAGCCTTTCGACCAAGGTCATCATCTACAAAGGTATGTTGACCAGCGAACAACTAGTACCGTACTTTCCCGATTTGGCTGATCCGGATTACGAAACTCATTTGGCCATGGTCCACAGTCGGTTCTCAACCAATACGTTTCCTAGTTGGGACCGTGCGCAGCCACTGCGCTATATGAGTCACAATGGTGA
>SYJV01000086.1 GCA_005798335.1 Planctomycetaceae bacterium
GGACGGGTTGGAGGGCAACTTCGGCAGGGCAAACGCATCAAAATCCCCTGTATTCATTTGAGTTTTTGCCGAAATGTGCTGCAATTCGCTGCTAGGCTGTGAATGATAGTCGCCTTTCGCTCCGCGAAAGGCGCGTCCCTTAACACTCCTTTTGCGGAGCAAAAGGCGACAATCGTGCCCCGACAGCGTCGAGTGCAAATGCATGTTCGTCAAGCATGGTTTCAAAACACTCGATCAACTCGCTGCGTTGCTAGTCCAATATGCGTTGCTAGTCCAATACGAGCGCAGTGCCGAGCGACGTTGATTCCAATTAGCGAAGCATTTTTCAAAAGCGCGAAGCTCCGTTGAGATGCACTAGTGGAACCTCAGAGTGCAATTCTTAGAGTAATATGCTACGACATGAATTTGTAAGCGCCGCAGCATCACGTTTCTCGACTCGACTGTTATGGGCACGACTCAAGGATCGATCATGAAATCGCTTTACTTCAGCTTTCGTTTTTGGACATTGTGGTTGACGATCCCGATCTTAGTTCATCAAGATTCGCTCTCGCAAGAGAGCACAGACAGGGATGCAGCGACTCGCGGCTTCCATGCTGGTGCCGCAGTGGTCGATATTTCTCCGACTAGTTTTCCTGTACGAGTGGCGGGCTATTTCCTCGAAAGTCAAGCGAATCAACTCAGAGATCCACTCTTCGCGCGTGCCATCGTAATCGAGAATGACTCAACGAAGATCGCGATGGTGATCGTCGATACCTGCATGATGACTCAATCGTTGATCGACGAAGCAAAACAAACAGCCAGCCTCGCCACAGGCATGCCAATCAACCACATCATGGTCTCTGCGACTCACACCCATTCAGCCCCTGCGGCAATGGGTTGTTTAGGAACTCGGCAAGACAAAGCCTACGCGGCATGGTTGCCAGGAAAGATTGCTGAAGCAATCGTCGCCGCCAACAGCAAATTGCAGCCAGCGAGGATCGGCTGGGAGACGATCGACGATTGGCAACACACACACAACCGTCGTTGGATTCGAAAGCCTGAAAGCAAGGTCGTCGACCCGTTTGGCGATGCAACAGGTCTCGCAAACATGCATCCAGGCTATCTAAGTCCCGCCATTGTCGGACCGTCTGGACCGGTTGATCCGACACTATCTGTTCTTTCGTTGCAAACCCGCGATGGTCGACCGCTGGCTGTCCTCGCGAACTACTCGCAACATTACTATGGCGCAGCCGCCCTTTCCGCAGACTACTTTGGACTGTTCTGCAAACATGTCGCAGCGATCGTTGGCGAACCCGGAGACGGCAATGGACCGTTCGTAGCTGCCATCTCCCAAGGCACAAGCGGCGATCTGATGTGGATGGACTATGGGTCGGCTGAAAAAGCGAGGAAGATCGATCGCTACGCAGAAGAAGTTGCAAAGTACGCTGAAATCGCTTTAGCAAAAATACAATACAAGGATACCGTTCCTCTGAGGATGTCGGAAAAGAACATTACGCTCAACTATCGCGTTCCGAATGAAGAGCGACTTGAGTGGGCGCGGTCACTTGCCTCAAAAATCCAAGACGAGTTGCCGAAGTCCATTCCCGAAGTCTACGCCATGGAAGCGTTGATTTTGCACCAGCGCCAAAAGACCAACGTGAAGTTGCAAGCGATTCGAATCGGCGACCTTACGATCGCCACTCTTCCCAACGAAGTCTATGCGCTCACCGGCCTCAAACTTCGCGGCCGAACTCCCTCAAGCAGTCACTTCAACATCGAATTGGCAAACGGTGCCGAGGGTTACATTCCGCCTTCTGAACAGCATGCGCTCGGAGGCTACACAACGTGGCCAGCGCGGACCGCAGGCTTGGAAGTTCAAGCCGAAAAGAAAATCGTCGACTCGCTGGTCGAAGCTCTCGAAGAAGTCACAGGACAATCACGCCGAACAATGCAAGATGCGCAAGGCCCCTACGCACAAGCGATTCTCGCCGCAAAACCGATTTCATTCTGGCGGTTGAACGACGAAGAGGGCGACAGGGTACGCAATGCTGTCCCTGGTGGCCAACCCGCGCGGCTCAGCCCTGGTTTCGCGTTGTACCTGCCCGGTGTCGGCAGTGGGACTGGAGTCGGACTCGGCGAACAACTCATTCCATCTGAGTTTTCTGGGCCTACGCAGATCAATCGTGCGATTCACTTCGCTGGTGGCAACATATCCGTTGACTCTGCCGGTTTAGATAAAACCTATTCGTTTGCTTTCTGGTTTTGGTTGGGCGAACGCAGCGGAGCCAGCGAACGCAGCGGTACTCTCTGTATCGGACCTGCGGGTGAAACTGTCATTGCCAAGCAGACTGCGGATCACCTCGTTCAATTGCAAGTTGGAGATTCTATCTCTGCGGGTAAGTGGCGCTGCGATGATTGGAACTTTGCAGTCGTAATTCGTGAGAAATCCAAACTCTCCATTCACGTCAATGGAGCAACGCAACCGGCGCTCGAAGCGTCCGTAAAGGAACCTGCCGAACAAACGACTCGGCTGCAATTTTGGGCAAGTATTCAAGGGAAATTGGATGAGATCGCGGTCTTCGATCGCGTTTTGACAACGACTGAAATCGGCCACTTCTGGAATACATCGAAAATTTCCGAACAACTTGCGAGCGAGCAGGCGAGAGCCAAAGTATTGTCAGAAAGCCAACCCCTCTCGGTCGAAGAATCGCTTGCCAAAATTCATGTTCCGCGAGGCTTTCGCGTCGAAGTGGTAGCTGCAGAGCCTGAAACGATTGACCCTGTTGCGTTTGATTGGGATGAATTGGGTCGATTGTGGATTGTCGAAATGTCCGATTACCCTCTCGGTATGGATGGAAAAGGAAAAGCGGGTGGTCGAGTTCGAGTATTGGAGGACCGAGATCACGATGGACGCTTTGAAACCAGTCGTTTGTTCGCGGACGGCCTGCGTTTTCCGAACGGAATTCTAACTTGGCGCGATGGCGTCTTGGTGACTGCTGCTCCGGAGATTCTTTTCTTGCGAGATGGAGATGGGGATGGAATAGCCGATCAAAAAGAAGTTCTCTTCAGTGGATTCAACGAAGGGAATCAACAATTGCGCATGAATCATCTGCGCTGGGGCCTCGACAATTGGGTGTACTGCGCCAATGGCGGTCATGCTGCAAACTATGGTATGGCGACCAAAGTTACTTCTCACCGAAAAGGGCAGTCGTATCAACTGGGCAGCCGGGACTTCCGCTTTCAACCCGACACCGGAAACTTGGAGCTGGAATCGGGACCGTCGCAATATGGGCGCAATCGCGATGCCTGGGGTCATTGGTTTGGAACACAGAACACGAATCCGTTATGGCAGTATGTGCTCTCGGACCGTTACTTGGCCCGCAACCCGCATGTACCCACCCCAAGCCCCATCAAGCACATCGTTGGCCCCGGCAGCCCTATTGTCTATCCTGCCAGCCAACTTGAAAAACGATTTCACAGTTTTGATCAATCCGGACGCTTCACTTCGGCGTGTAGCGGAATGATCTACAACGACGAATTGCTGTTCGGTCGAAGTGCACTGACGCATGCGTTTACTTGCGAGCCTTTTCACAACCTCGTTCAGCATAATGTACTGTTCGACAATGGTATTAGCTTCAAAGCGAGACGACCAGTCGGAGAAGGGCAGACCGATTTTTTTGCCAGTGAAGATCGGTGGTGTCGACCAGTGATGGTTCGTACCGGGCCGGATGGTGGATTGTGGGTCGCGGACATGTACCGTTATATGATTGAGCATCCCGATTGGTTACCACCTGATGGGAAAGCGGAGTTATTGCCGCACTATCGATTAGGAGATGATCGCGGTCGCATCTATCGCGTTGTACCTGTTGCGGTGAGCCCTTCGAGAAAAGTAACTCTGGACCAAGCGGATACGGTTCGCTTGGTCGCAGCACTTGAGTCCTCGAATGACTGGCAGCGCGACAAGGCACACCAATTGTTGTTATGGAAACACGATCTCTCAGCAGTTCCCTTGCTGGAGAACTTAGCCCGCACGGGGCAATTGCCACAGACACGGCTTCAAGCATTATGTGTGCTGGACGGCATGAATGCGCTGACTCATTCAAGTATTGTTACGGCTCTTCAAGATCATCATCCGCGCGTTCGCGAGAATGCCTTGCGATTGGCCGAACACCATGAATCTTCTGAGGTAGTGGAGACAGCAGTCGAGCTTGCACAGGACAAAGACGCGAAAGTGTGTCTTCAACTTGCACTGTCGCTCGGCGAATGGAAATCGCCGCTCGCAACACACGCACTTGCCGAACTCGCCGTTCGCTTTGCGAACGAGCCCTTTGTTTTGTCGGCGATCATGAGTTCCGCGTTGCCTCACAGTCCAGAGTTTCTGAAGGAATTGGTCACCAGAGATCCAAGTGTGCTGACGGAATTTCGAATCCCGCTATTACGGCAGGCGATGGGAGCTCGTGATAGCGTTTCCATCGAGGTCTTGATGCAAAGTGTACTGTCCGCGGGCTATGCAACTCGACAGCAGGCAGCAGATGAGTTTCTATTGTCGTTGCAACGCATCGGAACCGATGTGCATCAACTTGCAAAATTAGATTCGGAAGGAAACTTGGCGACCGTTGTCAAGCAGTTTGATGTATTGTTGGTTGACGCAGAGAAGGAGGCCAAGGATACTCGTCGACCCGTCGCAGATCGGATCGCGGCTGCTAGAATCTTGTGCCGACCCGCCAAGTATCGCGAAATGGGTGTCGATCTTTTAGCACAGTGGCTGCAACCCCAAATCGATCCTCTGTTGCAGTCGCAGGCCATGGATGCGATCTCGCAAAGCGGCATCGACAAAGTGCCTTCGGTCCTGTCCGCCGCGTGGCCGCAACTTAGTCCAGTTTTGCGTGGTCTTGCGCTCGATGCATGGCTTTCGCGAGAAACGTGGACAGGCGATTTGCTTGATCGTTTGCAATCAAGCCACATTGAAATTCGGAGCCTCGATTTAACTCAACGAGCACGACTCTTGCAACACCCCAATAAGTCATTAGCACAACGAGCGAAGTCTATTCTGGAGACTGCCGGAAAGTCCTCTCGCAAGCAAATCCTTGAGCAGTATTTCCCTGCATTGAAACTACCTGGGAACGTCCCTGAGGGGCAGCTTGTCTATAAACGAGCATGCGCCAACTGTCATCGCAGGGGTAATGAGGGGCAAGACGTCGGCCCCAATTTGGCGACTGTGGTCGAACACAGCA
>SYJV01000087.1 GCA_005798335.1 Planctomycetaceae bacterium
ACCAAATCCCAGCTTGCTCTCTGAATAACTCCGTGAACGGTTACGTTTTTTTTCTTGGCATGGATCGCCTCCGATTCTAAGATGGTTTGACTTAGTCCAGAGTCTACCTTTTTGAAAACCGAAAACCAAGTCTGACCCCTTTGAAGCGGAAAATGAAGAATCACGCAGAGGCGCAGAGTTCAATGCAAGGCATTTCTTCGCGAACGCGCCGACTTCGTTGCTACATTCAGAACTAGCTGAATAACCCGTTCATACTGTCCTCAGGCGTGCGTGTGGGCTGATCGAAGGTATCGTTGTTTTTACCGCGTGGTCGCGGCTGTCGCGACCGCTTCTGTAGATAGTGCTCCATCGTAGAGCCGCAGGTCTTTGAGTTTTCCTTTCAGGAAGTCGTGCGAGCCAAAACCGATTCGCAAAGGAGTTTTTGCGTCGACATCAAAATGGGCGGGATTGAACTCTGTCGACTCGGCTACTCGTTTACCATCGACGTACAGTCTCAACCGCGATTGCTCACGCACGGCCACGACGTGTCGCCAGCCCGGCATCAGCGGATGATCGTAAGTCACGTTCTTGCCGGCCTCGAACGATTTGACGTGTCCAGAAGGCAGCGTACCTGAAAACAGTCGCCCCTGATAGATCGCCATGTTCCAGGCACGGCGAGGTCACGCCTGCGTGGTGCTTGATGGACAGATTCAAGCCGGTGCGCGTAATGGGCTCATATTGGCTTATGAGGTCACCGACGGCGTCGTCGAGTTGTTCTTCGGTATGGACCCAAAGCGAGATGCTGAAATCGCCAGTTCCGAGTTGCGGCGCGTCGGCCACGTCGATCCGACTGCTTCGCCCGTTAAACGCAGCGCCGGTGGCGGCGAATTCGACGGCATGCACTTTCCCGTGCCGATTGTTGCCGGAAACATCTCCCGCATCTTTGGTCAATGGCCAGTGGCCGATCAGCTTCGGCTCCGAGCCCGTCGCCGTCGAAAACAGTAGGCACCCCACCGCCGCAAACACGATAAACTTTTTGGGCATGAGGCCCAAGAACGGAATTGATCATTTGCGGTAGCTGACATGAATTTCAACTTTTTCGACAGCGATAGGCTTGTCGCGTGGTTGCGGTGAGGAGTCATCCAGCGTAACCAAATTGCGGCCCACCGTCAGTTGTCGAGGGGTCAAGCGGTAACTCGACCAGAGATCCTCAAATACGGGATCGCGGAGCAGAATGCCGTTGAGTTTGACGAGCATGTGTTGTGGTTCTGTTTTGGCAGAGAGCAACAACCGAAGTTCCAGCCGCTCGATTCGTTCTGTGGCCTCCGTGACGTCATCCGCGACGTAAACTTCTAACCAGGCGGGATCGGCGCCCAATGCTTGGGGCAATGGCCACTGATGGTTCAAGTTGGTGTAGTCGTCCCACCGGTTTCCCTGTCGATCGTAAAACCCGCCACCGTATCGACGGGAAACCACGAACCACTTATCAAGCAATGCTAGTGGTTTTGCGTCGCCGATCTCCCTATAAGCGAGTGCATGCACCGATTGGCCGCCAGTCAGCGGCCCAGAAGAACCAATCAGCTTGGCGGATTCGGGCATTTCGTTCCAGAAGTTGAACGTGGCAATGCCGTCTGCTCCCTGATGCCACCAGTTCGCAGCCACGCCGCGCAAAAACTCGGGCGAAGCGACGGCATGGTATCCGTCTGGCGAATGGTGCTGATCAATGCAGGGGTACAACTTGATGTGACTGCGACCGACTATTTGCTTGAAGCCATTAAGATCGACTTGAATCGAACGCGTGCCAATGACGAACATGTCGACGAGGTTTTGCTGAACCCAGGATTCGATGTCCAGGCCATCGAAGTTGCAACCTGGGACAGAATCGGCCACTCTTACCGACAACAGAAACGGCCGACCTCGATTCTGTGCTACGGTTTGCAACATCAACCGTACCTGTCGCACAAAATCTGTCAGCGATTCTCTGTGCTCCCATTGCTTGCCAACGGGCAGATAGGGCGGATGGCGACCGAAGTCGATGTTGAGGCCATCGAGGTCGTAGCGCTGGGCGACTTCGCGCAAGACTGAGACCTTGTACTGTCGCACTTCGGGGATTGCAAAATTCCACAGCCCAGGTTTCCACCAACTTCCTTCCAGCAGCCAGTCCGGATGATCGTCTTTCAACGGGTGGCGTGCGGGAGTGGTCACGTCGGCTTTACGATCGGCACCATTCAAGCGGTGCTCCCATAAGACCTCCAGCTTGCGGCGATGACTCTCCTGGACAATTCGCTGAGCGATGTCGATTCCTTCCTCACGCCATCGCAGCAACGTGGGATACTCCAACTCTGGAATGATCTTGCTCGGATACGCGGCGATATTCCCTTCATCCAAGCACCAACCCACGCTATCAACTTGACTGCCTGGCTGGTCGAAAACGCTGAATCTTGCCGCGAGCCATTCCTCCGGCTTGACGGCTGTCAACTTTGGCCCCATGGCGACTGAGTCGTAACCGACATCGTTGTTGACATAAATCCGGCGTCGACGATTCGCGGCGGCAATGTGGGCGTCTGATAGCTCGATGGGTTTGGACTTCTTCGAGGTGGCCGCGAGCAGCGTGTCGCGTTTGTCCAATTTGCTTTTCACAAAGTCTCCAATGCGTCGAATCGCTTCACGCGATTCCGGGAGCTTGCGGATCTGGAAGACATGCACCATCCCAGGCCAGATTTCGAGCGTCACAGGGACGCCATCGGCTCGCGCTTTCTTCGCGACTCGGATGCTGTCATCTCGTAGCATCTCGTGCTCGCCAGTTTGAATCAGGATCGGCGGCAGACCATGAAAGTCGCCAAACACAGGAGATGCCAGAGGATTTCGCGGATCCTTATTTGACAAATAGCGATCCCGAAATTCGGGCATGGTTCGCGAGCTGATGATCGGGTCGTAAACCGACTTCAGAGATTGGCTCGACAGGGTAAAGTCCGTTCCCGGAGAGATCGCGATTGCCCCTGCGGGCAGAGGCCGAGCGCGTTCTTTGAGAGCCAGCAGCGTTGCCAAGGTCAGATTCCCACCTGCCGAATCACCAGCCACAAAGGTTGCCTTAGCAGCCACTGGACCGGATGGCCCATTGGCGACAAGCCAGTCATGGGCAGCCACGCAGTCATCCAGTCCAGATGGAAACGGATGCTCGGGAGCCAGGCGATAGTCGGCCAACAACACGGCGCACTTTGCAGCGAGTGAGATTTCTGCAGCCAAAGGCAAGTAATTGCCGCCTGCTCCAGAAACCCAACCACCGCCATGCAAGTAAAGGACTCGAACATCGGGATCGGCTCCGGGGGTCACGACCCATTCACAAGGGATTTCACTCACCTGGACCTTAGTCAATTGCACTCCGGGAACGGTCGGTTCCTGTCTCGCACCCATGCCGGCACGCAGGTCGGCAAGATTGAAACTCTGAGCACCAAAGGGAGGCGACTTACGGCGCTGCTCCAAGTACTGCGCTCCCTCTTTCGACACTTCGCGTTGCGAGATATCGCGCGATGCGTGGCGACGGGTCGGCTCGAGCAAATCCTTGATCGGCAGCTTCTCGAATACCAGGTGCGCTTGGCTACCTTCGTACACAATGCCGACATGATCGCGATCGACACGAGTCAAGCTGGGATAACCCGCGCCGCGTCCTTCATCCAACAACCAATGATGCGAATCCGGCCAGGTTAGTCCATCGTCGAAGCTGGCTTGAACCGTGTGGTGCGTGCGACCCTTCTGAGAATGCGGATTGGCGAACAAGAGCGCATGATGCTGCGTGCCGTCAAGCTCGTAGTCAAACTGCAACAAACTTCCATTGCAGTTCGGCTCGATCAGTGTATTGCGACTGGTGGAGTGTGGCTGCCACGTTTGGCCGAGATCCTTGGTCACTGCCAGCGCACGAAATCGTTCATGGTCGTTTCTGACGTTGAGCATGATTGATCCGTCGCCTAGTTGTGCAGCCTGACATTCATTGCCTCCGCTATAGCCCGGTTTGCCGACGGTCCAACTCTTCCCGTGATCGTGACTGACCATGATCGTGGCGAATGTGGCCAACGGCTCGCGAGCGGTGCGACCTTGAACCGGCATGACAAGCGTGCCATCGGACAGGCAGAGGCCCGCCTGCGGAGACGGCGCAAGCAGCCACCAGGATTCTTCCTTCAGCTTACGCGTCAGATTCTCAGGGGCAGACCAGGTAAGGCCGTCATCCGTCGAACGTACCATCATGAACTGCGCCGATTTGCCAATCTCGAAGCCGGATTCCGAGCCTTCGTCAACCCACTGGTGATGTCCCGGTTTGCCGTTCATCCAGACGGCAAAACAGAAAATTTCACTCGTTTGCTGGTCGACGATGATGCCGGGATCGCTGCAGCCATTCTGTTCCGGAGGCAGTCCGCCGTACTTGCCCATATCCATGATGACTCGCGGCGACTCCCAAGTGCGTCCGCTGTCGGTGCTGCGGCTGAGACCGATATCGATGTCCTCTTGCAAGTCGCGACCGGCGCGGCGGCGCATGTCATAAACGGCCAACAAGGTGTTTTTCGTGGACTTCGTCAACGCTGGAATCCGGTAAGTATGAACTCCGTCATCGTTGTGCTTACGCAAAGCGATGCCTATTCGTTGCTTCGCGTTGGCCACGTCCTCCTGTGGCACAATGTTACCGAAGGAGGTGGCGATCGATTTGCAGGTTGCCGAAACTTGATGCCGCAGATCGGCAGAGTCCTTCAAACGGCACGACAACCAGAAGACATTTCGCCCCTCTGCCAAAGGCCGATCGACTGGCAGCGTGATGGCTTGGGCTGGTGCGGTGGTATCTCCGATCGGCGTCGTTGGCGAAAAGGCTTCCTGGTTGCCAGTCCCGAACAGTTGGACGGCCTCAATGTCATTCAGGTCATCAGTGCCGTCCAAGGAGAACTCAATCGACGCCAGCCGGGCCGTTTGCCCAGGCGTGACGTCGACGGTAATACGGAGCATGGGCCCGTGCTGATTGCGAATCAAGATCGGATGCACTGGTCGCACCGCATTGGCCGCCAAACCTTGTATTTGCGGTTGCGCCAACCCTTGCGGCAGTAATCCGATCCATGGCAGAGCAATTGCTGCCAATAGAATGAACGGCCGGCGCGCCAAATAGGGTGACAAACATCGAAGTTTTTGCGGTAGAATGGACATGCTTTGCACCTTTCTACGTAGGTCGGATGGGAGGGTTGCTATTGTAGCATGTTGATCAGACCGTTGGCTTAAAGCATTGTTGCTTTTGATTGTAGCCACGAGTTCACTAGGCTCATCGGAATACCGCTCATTGGGCCTGTAGTCACTCAAGGAGTACATGACTCATCTTGAAGATTTTGCGGAGCGAACTCTCAAGCCTGAACAGTACGTCAAAAAGTATTGGATTGGCCACTACAGTCCTGCAGGCAATTTCTTTGCCGCCACGGCAATCCGGCAAGAGCTTGTCGAGCTGCTGGCCCCCAAGCCTCTCAGTTACAATCCAGCCGGAAAGGTCACTTTTGAAAGTCCTTGGGAAGGTGGATCGACAAAGGGCAAACGCTGATTGGCTAACCCGACTCGCGCCGATTTAGTCCGCCTACACTTTGGGTAATTCGTAACCCTTGCGGTATTGTCGCGACAAGAATTTGTTCGCCTCTGGGTCACTGGGAAACGTCTCCGACTTGGGGTCGAAAACCAACCGGCGGCCTGTTCGATAGGAGATATTCCCAAGGTGACACAACATCGAGGAGTAATGCCCTTCTTCGATGTCAGCCAACAGATTTTCCGCTTTGCGATTCTTGACGCATTCGATGAAATTCTGATAGTGATTGGGCGTGTCTTGCCACGTCTTGTGGAACTCGGGTCCTTTTTCACCTTTGAAGAAAACGCGATATCCATCGCGGTCAATCATCATGTAGCCGATTTCGCCGTAGACAATGTTGTCGTTATCGAGACGATGGCCTTGCATTCGATAGGGAGTGAAGTCGCGCTGTTCATAGACATAAAGTAAATCATCGTATTCCCATGTCACCACCATCGTATCAGGCGTCTCTTGGGCGTCTCCGGCGGAGCCAAGCTTGGCTCCAGTGCAGGAAACCGCCTTGGGTGCCTTGACGCCGGTCAACAATCTCCCAATGTCGACTTGGTGCACGCCGTCATTTCCAAGATCTCCAGTACCGTAATCCCACAACCAATGCCATCCGCCATGAAACCGATTGCGGTTGAACGGCCGAGCAGGAGCCGGTCCCTGCCACAACTCATAGTTCACGCCCGCCGGCTCAGGACTATCAGGCTGCGGCATCATTCGGCCCCGCTTTTGATTGTTGATGGCTTTGACCATCATGATTTTTCCGATGACACCTTCCTTCAACAACTTCGCGGCCTCGTGATAATGTGGCGAGCCTCTTAGATTGGTACCGTGCTGTACGATGCGACCGTGCTTACGAGCCGCCTCAATGGCCAAGCGACCTTCGGCAATATTGTGAGACGCGGGTTTTTCGACATAAACATCTTTGCCCGCCAAGCATCCCATGATGGTTGCGGGCGCATGCCAGTGATCAGGCGTGGCAACCGCGAGCGCATCGACTTCATCTGAGTCCAGCAAAGTGCGAAAATCAGAAACGTAACGCGGTTTCTTCCCGCTGAGTTCTTGGACCCGGGCACAAAGCCCCTGGCCGCGATTTTCATCGGGATCGCAGACCGCGACCAGTTGGCTCTCGGGTAGTGTGGCGAACCAAGATGCCAAATTGGCGCCACGTCCACATCCCAGCACCGCCACATTCACCTTTTCGTTCGGCGAACGATTTGCTGCAGACAAAGACTGAGTCGAGGCTGCCAGCAGGGCGGCGGATGCGGCAATTTCCAGTGTTTCACGACGCGTAATCATATTCATATCATCCCTAAGCTTTTTTGGGTAAAACGAGGAGAACATCGAGTAGAACCAAGTTAGAATCGGACGAAAAATGATTGTCGCCTTTCGCTCCGCGAAAGGGATTTTAGGCTTTTGCTCCGCAAAAGCTTCCTTTCGCGGAGCGAAAGGCGACTATCTTTGCCGCTCATACTTCGGCCAGTCGATCCGTTGCATCTCCAAACTCTTTGAGATTAATACCGTACTTGTCCAACAAAGAAAGATACAAGCTGCACATTTTTCGATTCGGTTGGCCTGCGCAATCGAGCTTGCGTCCGCCTTGCAGTTGACCGCCTGCACCGCCGACAATCACACACGGCAGATTGCTGGCGTCGTGGCCGCCCGTCTGCATGCTAGAGAGGTACATCAACACGGAGTTATCGAGTGCGGTCCTTTCGCCTTCCTGGATGGAGTCCAGCTTGCGGGCAATGTACGCGAACTGCTCCAAAAAGAATTGGTTCACTTTCAACCAGTCGGGAGACATCTTGCCGCGATCCGAATGCGACAACTCGTGATGACCAACGGCGACGTTTAAGTGCGGAAACTGCAGGTAGCTGTGGTCATTATTCAGCTTCAATGTACAAACGCGCGTCGCATCGGTCTGAAACGCCAGGACGACAATGTCGCACATCAGCCGCATGTGGTCAGCTAGATTTTGCGGTATGCCCTCTGGCGGCCGTGGCACGTTGGGTTTGTCGAGTGTTGGCCGCCAACCCTGTAGTTCACCTTGCTTGCCCGCCTGCGCGAGGCGTTGTTCGATCTCACGCACCGAATTGAGATACTCATCGAGTTTCTGCTGGTCGGTCGCGCTGATTTTTTTGCGGAATCGGGTCGCCTCACCGAGCACCACATCTAACACGCTCCGATCACTGCGTTCTCCTTCGCCTTTAAACAGTCGATCAAAGGCCAGGGCTGGATACAACTCCAGCGGCGTTGGGGCGGTCGGCGAACTCCACGAGATATGCGAGCTATAAAGCATTGAGTAGTTTTTATGAATGCCTGGATTCGACCGTTCGCAGCCAAGCACGAGGCTCGGTACCTTTGTCGAATGCCCGTAACGTTGAGCGATGATTTGATCGAAACTGGTTCCCGAACGAATTTCGCCTCCAGAAGCGAGCGGTGCGCCGGACAGAAGATTTCCTGTTTGCGAACTATGGATGTTTCCCTTCATGGCTTCCGCGTTGTGCAGTCCGTTGATGAACAGCAGGCGCTCGCGAAAATCGGTCAGCGATTCGAGAACCGGGCCCAGTTCCATATCCCTTCCCGTGCCCTTGGCCCACCACTGCCCCGCATGAAAGCCATTGCCCGAGAACAACACCGCCAGACGCACGGGCGGTTGACTCTGGCCCTTCGCGGACGTTGACGCTTCGTCGCCCCAGACCCTCAGCGATTCCAGCCACGGCAGTGCCATGGTCACGCCCAAACCACGGAGGAGAACGCGACGCTTGAAGAACTCGTTGGGCATGATCCTTTTGGACTCCTTAGATCTAGAATTTGGTGCGGTTTTTTATTGTAGTCTTTCGCTCGGCGAAAAAGCAATGTGACGTCACTTTCGCGGAGCGAAAGGCGACATTCTCCGTTGGCTACCGTGGCCTCCGCCCAGGACGAGCCACGTCCGTATTATGCCTAGGCCGGTGGGCCAACCGGACTTGGAAGTTACGAACCCGGCATGTGGGGTGCAGCGACCGTTCAACTGGTTAACCCTTCAAACTCACCAGCCGAGGTGTTATCAGTATTGAACTTTAAGGACAGTAGTTACCGCGACGAGAGAAACACCGATTCCCGCCACGTTCGGACAAATGCAGATTGAAAACATTCTTCCACTGAGTCGCGGACCGGCACTCACGGCTCTCATCGTCGATGACGAGAATGAAGACGCGATGAGAGAATTGCTCTGGGCAGTCAGGCTTGCCCGCAATTTCCCCAAGACAATTTCGGTCATGAATGTTCGACGGCTGCCACCGTCGGTGGAGTGTCTGGAAGGGATGGATCAACTGGTGATCGCCACTGACCGGGTGTTTGCGGATACCGCGGCGTGTACGGCGATTCGCGAATGGCTGAATCGTGGCGGACGGCTGTGGCTCCTGCTGGATCTCGTGAATCCGGAATTGATTTCGAGGCTGACCGGAGACGCGCTTGAAGTGTCGATCGTCGATCGCCTTGATCTCGCACGACTTCAGTTCTACAGTCACGATGCACAGGGAAAGCGTCCTTCCGGCGACGAGCGACATTTCGAACATCCGGTGCAAATGGTGCGCGCGGTAATCTCTGGATTCCAAGCGTCGCACACAGTTGACGATTGGCCGGCCGCTGCATGGACAAAAGTCGGACGAGGAAATTTGCTGGTAACGACCGTCGGAAGTCGAGCGTGGTTGCGAGGATTGGCCCACGGTGAACAGTTGCCTGCGAATGCGGGCGATGCAAACGAGGGTGTGTTCGTTGTAGCGACGGAACCCCTTCAGGAAGTCGCGTTTGAATTCCTGACAGAGCCAGAGTCTCCTCAACTGAACCCTGGTGATTTTAGACAAACCGTTTCGGAGCAAATCGGTTACCGCATCGCCGCTGTCACATTCGTTCCGACCCCAAACCCAATGGACACTCGTAACCTGAAAATTCTCTCACTCGATCTCGGCAAGTTCAATACTATGTTCTGGGTTTTTGACACCAAAACGCCATCGAGCCGTCGTCGGGCTGACCGGTTGAGTACAACCGGTCAGATTGCAATACGTTCGCCACTTGAAATGTGAGCAACGGTCTGAGTGAAGATAGGCACCACGAAGGACACGAAGAGCACGAAGATGGAATTCGACGATCTATCCAATCGCGTAATCGGTTGTGCTATTGAGGTCCATCGACACCTAGGGCCGGGACTGCTCGAGTCGGCCTACGAACAA
>SYJV01000088.1 GCA_005798335.1 Planctomycetaceae bacterium
AAAATTCACCCGACCATTCGGGGCCGGGCACCTACGTACTCACGTTAACATAATCAAACCACAAAAAATTTCAAAAAAAATCCCGCGTCATGACGCACAACGCTCTTGCTATTCATCGTTACATCTTGCGCTTCGGGCTTGTATTGGTAATTGCCCATCTGCCGCTCGCCATAGCAAAATATCAGACTATTAATTGGATGGCAAGATCCAAATACGTCAAGTGTAGCCCAAAGTTGTTTTGATAGCTGCCAACTGTAAGGGCAAAATTGACGTGGTTAGCTTCAGTCAGCCGGAATTTCGTTTCAAACGCTCACTCTGCATGGTGATTTTAAGTATCGAGCGATAGAATGCCGAAGCGTCGATCTAGTTGTTGATTCGCGATTGTATTGGTAGTGAGAGTATCCGCTGAAGATCACGATTGCCATCAGTTTATTTCATCCAATTGTCGGCGGAGCTGAATCGCAAATGTTGGCGATTGGTCGGCGGTGGGCCGAGGCGGGACATCGCGTCCAAGTGATCACTCGACCGATCGCAGGTAAACCTCCAACTGAATCGATCGATGGGGTCCAAGTACGCCGGTCGATTCGCACGACGAATCTTGGGCCGATGTTTGGATTGACGTTTTTGCATTCTTTGCACCAATCCTTAAAGCGATATGCTTGTGCCGACGATGTTGTTCTCGCGGCTCAAGGGTTATGGGAGTCGGTTGCTACTGGTCGATTCTCACGAATAGCGCAGCGTCCAATCACTTTGGCTCGCATTGCAACTACGGCCGGTTGTGGTGAGTTATCGTTGCTGCGCGGGGCCAAGGGCTCGGCGCTGTGGCGCAAATGGTTCTTGCAAAATCGAGGCTTTCTCGCGCTCTCGGCAGAGGCGTATGACGAGCTGGTTGAGTTTGGTGCTGTGCAAAGTTCTATTCATCGAGTAACGAACGGCGTCGATTATCTTAGGTTCTTTGGCAAAGTCGGAACGGATAGGCCCCGAGTGGTTTTGTTTGTCGGTCGCCTCGCGCCGCAGAAAAACCCGCGCATGCTGATCGATGCGTGGTTACTAGCTTGCCAATCCGATTGGCGGCTCCGCATTGTCGGAGACGGACCGATGCGCGACGAGCTCATGCGTTTGGTCGACGCAAGGTCGCTTAGCAACGTCGAGTTTGTTGGTACCAGTCAACAGATGCCGGAGATATATCGAGATGCCAGCGTATTTCTGTTGCCCAGTGTCGGCGAAGGCTGTTGTAACGCATTATTAGAGTCCATGGCGGCGGGACTGTGTCCGATTGTCAGTGACATTGGCGGCAATCGAGAGATCATAGCGCACAATTGCAATGGGCTTTTAGTCCCGCCACATGATGCAAACCAAGTATCCGAGCGATTGAAGCTAGTTATGAACTCCACCGAGTTGAGGACGACGCTTGCTCGAAACGCTCAAGCCGCCGTTCAATCCAAACACGACCTTGATCGTGTCGCTCAACAATATTTGGACTTATTTGAGCATTTGCGCTGCGATTGATTGGCGCAGGCGATTCTACCTTCTCCCGATTGCGGGCCTTGGGCGAGTACAAATCTCCGTTTGTCGATTATCATGGTAGTGAATTAACCTGTGCCGATCAGGGCCGCCACCTGCGTGCCACCATTCCGGACAATTCCTACCTACCCTTAGTTCGAGCGCCTCCCAAGCAATGAGAAATCTGATGTCGACAATACGATTGATCAGCTATCTGCCGAGCATTGTGCTGGCCGCGTTGGTTGTAATTCAAGCCCCAGCGTTTGGGCAGGTCGAGCCGGTCGATTTCGGCAAGCAGATCTACCCGATACTGCGCAAGAACTGTATCGCTTGCCATAACACCAAGCAAAAAGAGGGTGGGTTGCTGTTGGAGTCGCATGCCGCGCTCATTCAAGGAGGCGACTCGGGCCCGGCGGTTCCGGCAAAAAAGGACGACGAGAATTTTCTGCTGGCGCGGGTAACCGCTAACGACGATTCGCTGATGCCTCCGCCAGACAACAAAGTTGGCGCGAAGAAACTGACTACCGAGGAAATCGCGCTTCTTAGACGGTGGATCGAAGAGGGTGCCAAACCCGGCTCTCCTATCCCTTCTGAGACCATTGTATGGCAGCCGTTACCAGAGAATGTCAAACCAATTTATAGTGTAGCGGTTTCGCCCGACGGCCAATATGCTGCGTGTGGTCGTGCTAATCAAGTCGTTCTGTATCAATGGCCAAGCAGAAAAGAGCTAACATCAGCCGTATCTTTGATCGACCCAAGTTTGTTCGAACCGAATTCGAAGATGCCACCTGCTGCCCATCGCGATATCGTGCAGTCGTTGGCATTTAGTCCGGACGGCGAGCAATTGGCGGCCGGCGGTTTTCGCTGCGTGAAGATCTGGCGTCGTCAAACTGAACCGGTCGTCCAGTTTGAAGGCGGTGGCATTCTGTCAGCAACCCGTGATGGAAGCTTGATCGCCATGACGGCTCAGGACAACATCATCGAGATTTACTCGGGTCGGACGCTTCGAAAACTATTCATGTTGCGCGGCAAGTACGGGCCGGTGAGCAGCGTGGCTTGGTCGGCCAGCGGTGACTGGTTGGTGGCCAGCGACTTGCACGGACGATTGGCGGCTTGGCGCATGCCAACGATCTCTTTGGATCAATCTCCTGAGAAAATTGCGGAGTTGCGCAGTGTATTAACCGCGAGTGTTGCTGAGCCGCTGCGAGGCCTATCATTAAACGGCTCCGAGTTAATCGCTGGCATTACGCCAACTGGCAAGTTGCAAGTTGTACGACTGCTGCCGGCAGGTGGTGCTCCCGAAAAATCGCCAGAAGCGGCGCCGAACTACACAATCGAGCAGGTTAACATGCTGGCCGAACACTCAGATGTCATCGCCGTGGAGGCGCTCGGCGCTGCTCCGATGCGCTGGATCGTTGCCAGTCGCGATGGCTGGATTCGTATTGCCAATGCAAAATCGGGTGAAGTTTTGAGTCAATGGGCGCACGGATCTAAGATCACCGCGATGGCCATCAGTTCGTTATCCGACCGCTTGCTGACCAGTGGCGCCGACGGAGTTTGTAAGCTCTGGAATGCTGCCGACGGCAAACCGATTGCGAACATTTCAGGAGACTATCGGTCCAACATTTTGCTCGCCACTGCTGAGCGCACACTCGCGCGACAGAAGTCCCTGGTTGAAAGATTGACCGCGCGCATTCCGGACCTAGAGAAAGTCGCTCAGGCAGAAACTGACGCCAAGAACAAAGCTCACGAGGCTCGCGACAAAGTCGCTCAGGCACTGGCCGCCAAGGACAAAGAAATTGCCGGCGCGATCGGCGCTATCGCTGAAGCGGAAAAAACCTTGGCTGATGCCAAGAAAGCAGCGGAAGAAGCCGCGAAGCGCGTGGAGCAAATGGCGGTGGATTTAGAAACGAAAAAGAAGGCTCCGGACTCGATCAAGAAATCACGGCAGGAAACAGAAGCGGAACTTGCCAAGATGGAGCAGTCGCTGGCGGTTTTTGTGCAGTCGGCTGAGAAAGCCGCCAAGGCTATCCCTGACCAGCGGGCGATTGTCGAGCGTGAAAAAACTCTAGTGAACGAAGCTGCGGGACGCGTTGAGAAGATCAAAGCTGCCCAAGCTACTAACTCGGTTGCGATTTCCGCGCTGATCACACCGGACAACCAGTCCATCGTAACGACGCATGCGGATCATTCGGTGCGCATTACGCGCGCTCAGGACGGCCAGCAGGTGGCAGTCCTGCGTGGATTGATGAGCGCGGGGAACTCTATTGCCTACGGTGCCAATCATCAGATATTCGCAGCGACGAATGCAGGCGACGTGGCCGGATGGGATCTCGCGTTACCATGGCGGCTGGAGCGCACGATTGGTGGCGAAGATCAACCTCTGATCAGCGATCGTGTGACTGCCCTTGATTTCAGTCCTGACGGACGCTTGCTGGCGATTGGTAGCGGACCTCCGAGTCGATCGGGTGAATTGAGAACTTTCTCGGTGGCGGATGGTTCGTTGGCAGGTGATTTCCCAAGCGTTCACAGCGACACTGTCTTGGGAGTTCGCTTTGCGCCCGAAGGCCAACGCCTGTTGTCATGTGGAGCCGACAAGCAAATTCGCGTGTTTGATCTGGCTGCGAAGAAACTCCTGCGCACTTTGGAGGGGCACACTCATCATGTACTTGGCGCAGTCTGGCATGACGACGGCGAGACTATCGCCTCGGCCAGCGCGGACAACAGTATCAAGATTTGGGACGTCGCAACTGGTGAACAGAAACGGACGATCAATGTTGGCTCCAAAGAGGTTTCCTCGGTCGCCTTTATAGGCCAAACATCGCAGTTGGTTTCAGTTTCTGCAGATCAGCAAGCTCGATTGTATGATCTCGGCAATGGCAGAAGCATCCGCTCATTCTCCGGCGCAACTGATGCTCTGTTCAGTGTAGTCGTAACACTCGATTCGATGTATGTTGTCGCCGGAGGTCAAGATGGCAGCCTGCTGCTGTGGACGACCGACAAAGGCGAGCTCGTGCAAAAGCTGCAGTAACTAATTGGGCAGATGAATTACTTTCCAGCGTGGCGTTTTGTTCATTTAAGATTAGCGGCACGACTGGCCGCTAGTTTGTCAATGGATTCAAGCAGTTCCGAGCTGGGCGCATCAACAGTAACGACTCGTTCTTGCCCATTTGCGTCGCGTACGATGCAGATTAACTGACGGGACGAGTCTGGAGCTTGCGATGAGGTCTTCGGGGAATCTGCGGACAAGGTTAAGTTGCCAAATGGAGTTACCTGCGAATTTTCTGGACGCTGATCAGGCCACTCCTTGTGCGAGTCGATCGACTGATTTGGAGCCAATCCTGGTTGGTTGGAATTCAATTGCAGAGCCGGGTTGTGTGATGGGCCAACTATCGCCGCGGATGCTAATTGGATTGTTGAGGTAGCACGGGAGTTACCGTCAAACAGGCCAACCAATCCAAGTCTTTCTAATTGCGAGTAAACTACGGCTGGACCAGCGTAAATCCCCTCGTCGTCGTTGTTATCAGCCGCATTGCAAACTCCCACTAATCGACCTTGCTGGTCGAATAAGCCACCACCGCTTCGGCCAACTACTGGCGCACCCGCAATTTCGATATTGTGCGGTCCGAGGTATCGATTGATGTGTTTGATTTGGCTATCACGGCGCGACGGTGTGGCTCCTCGATCACATCCAAAACTGAAGACGCTTTGACCCAGGGTCGGTGACTGAGTGCTTGGCAGAATCATGGCTGGGGTGACAGAAACGCTAGAACGAAAGCTAATCAAACCGATATCGGGCCTGGGTGAAGTTGTTTGACTGTTGTCGGGCGCCTCGAAATCGATGACCTGGGCAGGGAAAGAAATCTGTCGTCCATCTGGAAACAACTCTACCGTGAGCGCAGCCTCGGGTTTCATGTCTCGAAACATGTGTCCACAAGTCAGCACCAGTACTTCGTCACCGTGAACATCAACAATCGTACCTGTTCCAAACGATTGGCTGCGCGCGTCCTCGATTCGAATTCTTACGGTTGCGTTCTGGGCGCGTAGGATACCTTGCGAACGCGAAATAGTCTCGGAAGCTCGACTGGATGCGCCAATCGAGTTGTTGGTGTCGAATTGGTTATTCTTGTTGGGCTGGATAGACGCCGACGAAGCAAGATTGGCAAGGCTTGCCGCCGATGCAAGCATTGGAAAGGCACCGATACCCATTGGAGATTGCCCACGAATTGTCGGCTGAGGTATCGCAGGCGGTAAAGTACTGATGGTTTGGCCTGACTGCTGCAAATTCAATTGGGCCGGAGAATTGGAAATCGGTTGTAGCTGGCTGGCCGCCTGCGCCGCTGAGTGACGGCTGCGAGCTCGGCCGATGCGATTCACTAATTGCTCATATGTTGTCGCACCAACCAATCGATCGACTTCACGCCCACCTTGAAGGACGACCACGGTCGGCAGCGACTGAACGCGAAAACGCTGTGTTAATTCTGATTCACGATCAACATTGACGTGGCGTATGACACAACCTTCTTGCGTTAGTCGATCTAACGCGGGTCGCATCTGCTGGCAGGGTCGACACCAGTCTGCTGAGAATTCGACCAGCATACAATCGGAGGCACCACCTACGGTGGCTGCTAGCAATAGAACTGCGATCCAGCTTGCCATTGGATTCCCTCCCAATGCAGTGAGACGAAGAGCGGCGAAAATCAAGTCCGTTAAACTCCGCATCACGGAGTATCGCCCAATGCCGCCTACTTTGCCAACGAGTCACAGTCACCAATTCCAAACTTCAGCAGCCTGAACGCCCGCAATTCGGCCCAACGCCCAGACATTCGATTGACAATGAAGGTGCTTTGGGAGTGTGGCTACAGGTCAAGAAATTTACAAGAGCAATCGAGGCTCGTTTTGCGAAAATGGCTCGCAGCGATAGATAGTAAAACAATTGCTTGCAATCGAAATCGCGCGAAGAGTTCGTTCGAACATCGAGCGAATTAAGCTATGGGCAGCAGCCAACGTCTCGTGGCGTTGGAGGTCGCGTTCCTAGGTCAGGATAGGCAACAGTACTTTACCGTGCACGTCGGTCAATCGGTGATCGCGGCCGCCAAAGCGGAAGGTGAGTCTTTCGTGATCGATGCCAAGAACGTGCAGGATGGTTGCGTGCATGTCGTACATCTCGGTGACATTCTCGATCGCGCGGTAGCCAAATTCATCAGTTGCCCCGTAGACGGTGCCACCTTTCACACCGCCACCAGCCATCCAAACGGAGAATGCAAACGGATTGTGATCGCGTCCATTATCGCCTTGAGCAAAGGGCGTACGACCGAATTCGCCTGCCCAAATCACTAGAGTGTCTGTCAACATGCCGCGCCGATGCAAATCTTCCAGCAGTGCCGCAATCGGTTGATCGACGGCTTGCGCATTGTCCTGATGACCATTCTTCAAATTCTTGTGCTGATCCCACCGATCGTGACCAACCGACGGGCATGTCAGCTCGATAAATCGCACGCCGCGTTCCAGCAATCTGCGAGCCAGCAGACACTCGCGAGCAAATGTGGCAGTTCCTGCGTTCGAATGTTCAATGCCATACAACTTATGAGTTTCTGCGGACTCGCTGGCAAGGTGCGCGGCGTCGGGAACAGCTGTCTGCATCGCGTAAGCCAGGTGATAGTTCTGAATAGCGCTCTCAATTGCGTCCGCGTTGCCGGTGACGCTGAGATACTGTTGATCGAGTTGCTCGAGTAAGGAGCGTTTTGCCTGACTGCGCTGCGTTGACGGTTCTATGGGGGTGCTGAGATTTGCAACGACTGGCTCGGCTGGTGAAAACAACGAAGCCTGATAAGTGGCTGGAAGAAATCCACATCCAAAATTCTCTAGACCACCCGGTGGCGTCAACCCGCCGTTAATGACAACGTATCCTGGCAGATTTTCCGATTCCGTCCCCAATCCGTACGTGAGCCAAGCACCCATGCTGGGGCGACCGACCATTCCCAGCCCAGTATGCAGAAAGTAATTCGCGCTAGTGTGTTCGGAAAACTGGCTGGTCATCGATCGAATGACACACAGTTTGTCGGCTTGACGAGCGATGTTGGGAAACAGTTCGCTGATCCACAAACCACTCTGACCATGCTGTGCAAACTTCCAAGGGCACTTGAGCGTTTGACCAACATTATCAAACTGCGTCGGCTCCATCTTCGCTGGAAAAGGCTGGCCATCGTACTTAGCCAGTTCTGGCTTGGGATCAAAGGTATCAACCTGCGAAGGACCACCGTCCATATATAAGAATATGACTCGCTTAGCGGTCGCCGGATGATGCAAACCGTCCAATCCACGCTTCGTGGGAGCTGCACCGAGCCGCTCGTCGTTGAGCATTAATCCAAGCAACCCCAACCCACCGAAGCCGCAACCCCAGTGGGCGAGCCATTGCCGTCGCGAGCACAACGGGCGTTGTCGTCCACATGGAAAATCAGACCGATCGGTTGGCGGCATGTGCTGTAGTTTCCATCGATTTAGTTCTTGTCTCATCGCACGAATTGGAATTCCTTGGTATTCAGCATAACATGAGCTAACTCGGTCCATCGCTGGCTCAATTGATTGGCGTCACTTTGCCCGTCGATTTCAAGAAAGCTCCGGCATTTCTGCATTTCGTCTTCGGTGGGTGAACGGCCCAGCGCGTCGATAAACATGTACTTTATGCGAAGTTCATTTGGCGTCGATTCATGCTGAAGAGTAATGGCCCAATGACTTGCCAAGTCGAACACTAGAGGATCATTCAACATGCCAAGCGACTGAGCAGGTACATTGGAAACGTTGCGTTTACCGACGGTCGCAGACGGAGCCGGAAAATCGAACGCCACCAAGAGTGGATGGAGAAAGTTTCGACGGACTTCAATAAAAAGACTGCGTCTACCTTGAGCGTCCAGGGGCCCGGAGTTTTTCGGACGACCGCGACCCGTCATTTGCGAAGTCAAATGAATAGGAACACTTGGGCCAGAGTTTCTCTGGTCAATTTTCCCAGATATCATTAGCATTGCGTCGCGCAAATCCTCGCCAGTCAGTCGCCGCACTGTTCGATGGCTCCACAATTTCCCGTCGGCATCCAGTTCCTGGTGCCGCAGCGTAGGTTCGGCGGACATGCGATAGGTCGCGCTGAGCACAATCTCACGAATCAACCACTTCACTGACCAATCGTGTTTGATGAACTCGCGACTCAAGTAGTCCAACAATTCAGGATGCGTGGGCCTTCCTCCCAGTACACCCAAGTTGTCGGGAGATTCGACTAAACCGCGGCCCATGAGATGATGCCACACTCGATTGACGATAACGCGAGACGTTAGAGGATGCTCTGGAAAGGTCATCGATTGTGCTAATTCAAGTCGCCCCGTCGAAGCAGGATCGGTCGGCCCGGTCCCACCAAGCGCCGACAGCGTGCGCCGTTCGACTCGGTCGCTGAGCGTTCTGGGATTCCCACGCAAAGCAATTTGAGCGTTGATGGGCGTCCCTTCGGTTGTTGCCAGCAACCGAACTGGAGCTGGACACGCTTCATCGGCTTTCGCTAATTTAGCATGGGAGGCCAGTACGCTGGCTGGGATTTTTGAAATTTCGATTCCGCTGCGAAGCGACTCACGCCACACCTCGCGCAGCAATTCGATTAATGTGTCGCTGGCCTGTGGATTGCCAGTTGATTGCTGGCGCTTCGATCGATCCAACCACTGTACGTAGGCTTCGGCGATCAGTTTTGCATAGCCGTCGATAACTTGCGATTCGCCTTGGACATCGCCAGCGAGAATTTGCACAACGACCGGATGTGGTTGCACTGGCGGAGAAGTCTCCGATAATCGCACTTCGCGCACTTCGAACCAACTATCTTCTGCATCCTCGATAACCATATAGGCTCGACGACCAAGGTATTTTTTCAGATCGCCGGCATGGTTCACCCAACCTCGGTCGCTTGGTTGATCGACTGTCTTGGATACGTCACCGAACAATAACTGATGAAATTCGATCATGAAATAATTATCGATGATCAATGTCGACTTTGCTTTCTTGCCGCTGAAAAGCATGGAGACAACGGGGTGAGTAATTTCAAACGTTGGCGAAATTAACGATAGTTGTTGTTTGCGACCGAGCAACCGGCTGGACAGTCCACTGCCCAGCGCCGGCAGCGGCCGCTCATCTGTAAACCATTCGAATAGTCTCAAATTATTAGATGCACTTGCGATGGTTAGACCGTCGGCAGATTGAATCGTCCAGCCGTTGGGAAGGGTACTTCGCAGGTCGGCAATTGATTTGCTGGTCGATTCCCAATGGAGCCATTGTTCTTGCGAATTGACAATCTGAGTCTTCAAGCTGCCAAAGTTCCGATCGGAATCGGTCAACGGTATCGATGCAATTTGGGCAAGCAAATGCAGTGGCGAGCTGCTCGACATTTGCTTGGCATTTCGCGACTGAGTTCGTAAATAATCTAAATAATCGCGGACCCACAGAGCAGTTGCTTGTTGGGACGGTGGTTCGAATTGTTCGGCTCGCGCTTGCAATTCAGCATGTTCAATCTCTTTGGCTAGAGTTAGGTTGTGGTGCGATATCGTTCCTTTGGGATCGATCGGTGCGTAAGTGCGCCGCGAGCTCTGAAGGATTCCGCACAACGCGTAATAGTCCTGCATACTGATCGCGTCAAATTTGTGATCGTGGCAGCGCGCACAACCGACGGTCATACCCAAGAAAGTCTTGCCGAAAACATCGATTTGGTGATCCAAGCGCCCCGACTCATCCACTGGCAAATCTACGGGCGCATGCAACGATTCACCCAGCCACCACCAAGCAGTCGCGGCCAGCGAATCATCGACTCCCGTCAGAGGATGTTTACGAGGCGTTGAAACCATGTCGCCAGCCAAGTGCTCGATCACGAAATCATCGTAAGGCAGGTCGAGATTCAGCGCGTCGATAATTGAGTCGCGATAACGCCATGCGTGGTGAACCGGGTAGTCGAATTCGTGACCTAGTGTCTCGGCAAATCGTACTAAGTCAAACCAATGCCGCCCCCATTTCACCCCAAATTGCTCGGAGGCGAGCAGTTGCTCGACCATTTGCTCGTACTGGGAATCGTTCGAAATGGTGCTCACGCGAGTATTCATCTCGCGGCTGGGTGGCAAGCCAGTCAAATCGAAGCTGAGCCTTCGCGCGAGCACGTACGGACCTGTTTCCGCGTTTGGCTCAAGATCAGCGGCTTGCAGTTGTTCGAGAATGAAATGATCCAAAGGACGCTTCGACCACTGGGTTGCCCGGATCTGCGGAACGCCGGGCTGAGCCATAGGTTGCCAGGCCCAGTGGCTGGCAGCGCGCTCCGCAAGCCAATCGGAACCACCGGCTGCTGGTTTACGAAGCGGGGTTGGCCATGGCATTCCCAGTTCGACCCATTTCGCGATCGTCTCCTGATCGCGTTTTGGTAGCGGCTTGTCCGGCGGCATTTCCAGGTCAATTCTGCGCACCGCACGAACTATCAAGCTCTCATTCGCTTTACCTGGGATCGCAGCGGAGCCGGTATCGCCACCTTTAACGATCGACTCTCGGCTGTCCAGCGCCAACCCACCCTTGGGCCGAGATATTGTCGAGGCATGACAACTGTAGCAATGCTGTGCTAACAACGGTCGCACGTGCCGTTCGAACCACTCGATATGTTCTAGCTCAGTTTGACCGGCATTTGCAGCAGGTTGGTCGGTTGTTGCACCAGCGATCTGCGCCCATGAAGCAACTGGTTTCAATAACACCAGGAACAGGACCATCGCAATGCGCGAACTGCACATGAGTATTCGCATGCTCATCTAGAATCGGTTGATTGGGGTGGGAAAACACAACATAGGACAAATTACAGTTTCCTCAAACGCGCGTTCGAGGTCAATCGTCCATTGCCCGGAGCCCCAACGCCGTACGTCCCATTAGGCGGGCGGCAGAATGGTTCTTACCAATACAAGCCCGAAGCGCAAGCGAGTGTATGCCAGGATTGACGCACTCGCTCGTATCTTGAAATTACGGGCAATTTACAGGTCGATGTTACCTGTGATTGCTAGCTTTCGCTAGAGGCGGAAGAATATCGTCTTGTCGTTCGTGAGGAGGGTTTACCACTGGCTGTGGCTTTGACCACTTGCGCAAGATTGCTCCCTCCGAACTTCGACTTACTACTGGTTACATCTTGGCACTTAGAGGCCTCATGACGAGCGTTCTGGTCGAAGACAAGCGGAGGAGACTCGCGACTTCCCTGTTTCAA
>SYJV01000089.1 GCA_005798335.1 Planctomycetaceae bacterium
GATCGCGCGTCCCTTCAACGAGCTCAAGTCCGAACTGCCTTTCCACTTCACTGGCGTCTCCAGCCCGTCGCCTACCAGGCGATCGCAGTCTTCGAGAGCGAAGCCGGGAACCGCGGTCTCATACCTTGTTGCGGGCGTCTTGAAATTGGGAGCTTCGACAATTCCGACGCGAATGCCGTCGGTAGGCTGGTGGTAAGGACCTGGAAATGCTGAAAAATTGAGTTGCAATTGGTTTCCCTCCAAGACAAATTGCCGTGTCACCAGAATTCCCGCCTGACCGCCACGATCGTAGCCCGACGGATCGCCCGCGAACTGGCCGATGAAGCGATCGCGGCGCATGCGACACAGTCCAACACCAGTATCATTAAATGGATGGTTCTGGCCAAAAGGCGCCGAGTAGTAGTACATCAGTAGATCGGGTCCTGATTCGATAGGAGGACTGGTAGACGGCTCGACCTGTCCCGCGTCATAACTCCCCTCGCGTCCGCGTGGAATAAACGGTTGCCGGTCCCAAGTCCGATCCCAGTGAATTCCGTCGCGGCTGGTCGCCAAATACACCTGATTCTCGCTCCCCCCTTTTTCCTGCTGCATTTGCGCGTAAAGCCCGATGAACAAACCGTGCCGACGGAATACATACACCATGTCGTAATCAGGCTCATCGCGTTCATCCGGGTACAGAACCGTACGAGGCAGAGACCAGTTCACGAGATCCGAGCTGATGCTGACCGCCAATCGACGAGCTGTATGCCTGCTCCCTTCGGGCAAAGGCCCCGTACCACCTTGTACAATTCGTACCGCCGGGCGGACATACAAAAACCACAGCTTTTGTTCGGGGACCCACACCAAGTGATTGGGGAAATCCGTGTGGTACTCGGCCAACGGCTTGTCCACGATGTCCCAGTGCAAGCCATCGGGCGAATAGGCAAGATCCGCCTTGCCATAACCCATGTACACCATCATGTAACGCCGGCGAGGATCCGAGGTATCAGGATTGAGAAATACGTGGGGCGCGCTGGCCCTGCGTCCGCCGCGACCCGTGGTGACAATATTGGTTCGCTCATAGGACAGAAACGGAAATCCTTCAAGCGCGGGTTTCGTCCAGTTGTAGCCGTCCTCACTTTCGGCGTACCCAATGTAATAGCTGGGGCCTTTTTCGCGAGCAAAGTAATTCGTCAGGCTGAAAATCTGATACCACATCCGGAACTTTCCCGTGTGCGGATCGTGCAGCACACTGGGATAGGCACCAATCGCTTCCTCCCATGGTTTGTCTTGAACCAGGACGGGGTTCCGCTGGTGCTTGAGAACTTTGCCCAACGTGCGTTTCAACATCCAGCGGTCTTCCACGAGATATTCATCCATCAAGTATTGGAACTGATTGCCGATGCGCAGTGGCTCTCCGCGAAAATAAGACGCAGGTACGGCACCTGTGGTAATTTGACCGTGTGCCACTGCCGGCAGCGATAGGCCAGCCGCCGTCAGCAGGAATTGTCGTCGCGGAATCGTCACACACATCTACATTGCTCCCCAAGAAGTACGCTGGCAGTCGTGGTACGCTAAAGTCGTGGTTTTCTTTAGTCGTGGTTCGCTCCGCGAACCAACGCGAATCATTACCTTCGAAACGCTGGTTCGCGGAGCGAACCACGACTATCCCAGGATTATTGTTGCTCGGAAAAGCGGAAGGAATACAAATCCGCGTCGGACAGCGTGATTTTCACGCGAATCGATTTTCCTGCCAATCGCGAGAGATCCGACTGGCCCGCCCAGGTGATCGGATGGTCGATCTGATCGCCGTAGATTTCGGGGCAATCAGCCAGCGTAAATCCGGAGATCGGTTGGCCGTCCGCATCTTGAATCTCGACGCGCACAGTTCCCGCGGCCGACGTGGCATAATTCATGAGCAGCCTGTTTCCGGTGAAGGTGAGACGCTTGGTAACAATCTCGCCCCCAGTCGCCCCTGCCTGCACCGACACGAAACCGTCAGTCCGCAACACTCCTCGGCGGACTCGGACAGAATTGGACCGGTAGTGCTCCATGTAATACAGCGACATTTCACCCGCTCCAGTCGGCCAGAGTCCGGGGCCAACCTCGATGGCCCGATCATGCCAATTCAGAGGATCGTGTCCGGGACGCAAAAAAGCCTCGCGAAACTGCCGATCAAACCTGAGGCCGTCGTAGCTGAACATGAAAACGATGTCGGACACACCCGGCGCGGGCCACTTTGGGTCCGGTGTGCGATCGGGGAGATATCGTTTAGGAAACATCAGCATCAGATCAGGCCGACGGTAATAGGGCGTGGCGGCGTTTTTGTACAAGTGCTCCAGCGGACGCGGCGGATCGTCCAGAAACTTGATCAGGGTCGGTACTGGGAACTTGCGAAAGTCATCGGACTCGGTGCGACGAATGTGGCGAACTCCGTTCACGAATTCTCGCGTGTATACAACATACTTGCGACGAACCGAGTCCCACATCGAAATGCTATGCGTGTCGAAGGGACCAATGGCAGGCACAATTTTTTCGGACTGCAGCAGCTTCCAATGAATGCCGTCCGGCGACACCAGGCCCTGCAATCCACGTCCCGCCGCCAAACCAGTGGCTTTGTACTTTTCATCGGCTCGCGCGCTCGGGTTGTCGTCCTTGAAGACACACCAGACCGTCGGCTGGCCGCCCGGCTGAGAGTGGTCCCCGGCCCAAATGATGTTGTTGTCTTTCGAACCCTGAAACTCGACCAGTCCCAACGATGGCTTCGTCCAGCGGATTCCGTCGGCGCTCTCGGCATATGCCGTATAGAAAGGAGGTTTGTTGAAGTTGGCTCGATACCACATGCGAAAGCGATCTCCGTCCTTGATGACGACCGGATCGTACATCGTTGAATCCTCCCACGGTCGGTCACGCTCAATTGCGATTTCCGCCGGTCGTGGTGAATGCAAGACGCGGCGCACTTCGCGAGCACGGTCGATCAACCCGTCGTTGAGAAACAACTGCAAATGATCGCCGACAATGATCGGCACCGAAGATTCCTCGGCAGCCGTAGGGCTGATGATCAGAATTGACAGCAAGAGAGTGATCGACAAATATCGCACTGTGGAATCCTGTTGGGTAAAAAATGATCGTTGTTGATAGTGGGATAAGCTTCCAGCTTGTCAACTTGTCAGCTTGTCAGCTTGTCAGAATTTTGACAAGCTGGAAGCTTATCCCACGTATTGGATTAAAACAGCGGCAGCGCGCGACCATCAGCCAGCAGAGCTTGGACGCGTCCTTGGCGATCGGTAAACGGCTGTTGAGGGTCAATTCCGAAAGCATGAAATACGGTGGCGGCCAGATCCTCCGGGAACACAGGCTGGCTGGCCGGGTACGCGCCAAGACGGTCGGATGCACCATACAATTGCCCGCTAATGCCTCCGCCGGCCATCAGAGCTGTTTGACAGTGAATCCAGTGATCTCTACCCGGAGGACCTTTGCCTCCGGTGCGCGGATCGCCGACTTTGGGTGTGCGCCCCATCTCGGCGGTGACAAGCACCAAGGTCTCCTCCAACAATCCACGAGCCTCGAGATCTTCCAGCAGCGCCGAAAAGCAAGCGTCAAACGCAGGTAGCAGCACGTTTTTCAACTGTCCAAAATTGTCGCTATGCGTGTCCCAACTCAATCCCGCGCCTACTCGTTGCCCGATCCAATGGACACACACGAACGGGACTCCCGCTTCGACTAATCGTCTGGCCATCAGCACACTCTGGCCGTTGATGTTCTCCCCGTACCTTGCCCGCGTTGTTTCAGGCTCGCTGCTAATGTCGAACGCCCGCTTGGCACTCGGGGACGTGAGCAGAGCTACAGCCCGCTGCTGGTGAGTCCGGTACGTGTCGAGAACACCACCCGGCCGCTCGGCCAGCCTCTGCCAGCTATCCAAATGGCCCAATAGATCCTTTCTTCCAGACAGGCGGCGGACATCCATCTCGGCGGGAAGCTGGAAGGCGGGTGCAGTTAACTCGCGCGGCTTGTCGAGTTCTCCCCGCACGAGCAGTGGTTCCCAATCGGGCCCGAGGCGGCCAGCGAACTGGCCTGGATTGATGTAACGTGTGACCTCGCCCGACAGCGCAGGCATCTGCACAACGCTGGGCAAATCGGGATTGACCGGCAGGCGCGAGGCGACTGCTGATCCGAGGCAGGGCCAGTCATCCGCGCGTGGCTTGCGATCGATCCCCTCGACAAAGAACGACCGGTCAGGCCGCTGGCCAGTCAGAATGTAATAGGTGTCCGCATGGTGGTCGCCGATACCGTAATTGCTCATCGTCAACGAACGAATCACAGCCAACTTGTTCGTCCATTTCGCAGTACGCGGCAGGTGTTCGCAGCAAGTGATGCCAGGTGTTGCCGTGGCGATCGGGCGAAACTCACCTCGATATTCCTCGCTGGCGGTGGGCTTCATGTCCCATGTGTCGATGTGGCTCGGCCCACCAAACAGGAAGATCATGATGCAACGCTTGACTCTGGGACGAGCGTTCGCAGACTGTCCGTTCGACGAACCGGCCAGTGCCAGCCCTTGCAGAACCTCTGGAAGTCCCAGTCCCAACATGCCGAACCCCACTCCGGGCACGAACTGGCGGCGAGTCCAATCCGACGGCTGTGAAATCGGCGGAGCATTCTGTGCGGAAGCGATATCTAGATTTTTGTGGGCTGCCATGTAAATAACTTACTCCTCGCCCTGACCCGGAACAAGCGTGTCGGCTTTAAGTAGTAGGCACACTCCAAAGAAGGCTGTTGATCCCCTACCATTGCGACCGTCCACCACCTTGTACATCAAGCTCGGCGATTCTGGATATTCTCGCCTCTCCAGTTTGTCGAATCCGAATTCATCGATGACAAGCAGGTCGAACGATCGATAGTATCGAAGGGCCAATGGTAACGATTTGGCTCCAGCGGCTCGCATCAATTCTTCCAACAGCGTCGCGCTGGTCTCATAGCGAACTCGATATCCCAATGCACAGCAGGCTCGGGCAATCCCTTGAATTAAGTGCGATTTCCCTAATCCGCTTTGGCCGACAATCGCCAAGTTATCGCGGCGCTTGATAAACTCTCCGCTGGCTAGCTCCAGCATCGATGCCTTGTTGATCGTTTTGGCATTGAATTCCCAGTCGAATGCTTCAAGATTGGCTGTCGTCGGCAGGCCTGCATTTTTGATGCGACGCGCTATGGCGAGTTCGATGCTGTGACCTGCGGGCAATGCCAAGAACCGTTCGAGCAATTCCCAAGGTGACATACCGCTTTGTGTCGCATCACGGACAAGGCTATCAAGATCCTCGGCTGCCATCTTGATCCTGAGGGTTCGAGCCGCCCGAATACGCTTGAAGCCATCGACGAGCACGGGACTGCCATCTAACTGACAGACGACAACCGGTGACAACTGGCCGTAGTCTCGAAGCGACTTGAGCATCTGCTGCTCCAGCTTGGGCTGAGAGAGCCGATAGCGTTCCAGACGCTCATCGAGCTGACTAATGCCAAGTAGTCGAACCGAGTCGCCGATGACTCGATTTGAAAAAGAGTCGTCTTCGTCTGGCAACAGAGATGAAGGGTGCATCGCCGATGGCCTCTAACGCTTTTGGATCGGTCTCAATCATCGCCTTGGATCTTTTACTGCGATCAATCGGTCCAAAAGATACGCACCGCCCTTGAAAGTCCCTAGATGCGTCACTCGAAAAAGCCTCAAGAGCCTTGTGAAGAAACGATTCGGGAAGCAAGCTTGGAGTGGGCCAACGCGAGCTGTGAGCTCTTATTTGGTCAAGTCTCGCTGCAGAGGTACCATCTCTGCAGTGAGGCGTTTTTAAACACGCTTCCAGCCATTCGGAAGCGAACCCGAAGTCCATACTATTCCAAATCCGAAAATCGCAATCCTCTAACCGTCACCCAACTCAACCAAACCGCAAAAGTGGCTCCATTCCTGACCGGAATCGACAGACAGGCGTTGCTACGTGCTAGCAATGCGTGAAAGACGGCACAAACCAGCAAACTGCGGCGATATCTGGTGATTCAATAGGCTTCCAGAAGGAGGAACTGTCGTTGGATGATAGGCAGACTTGACGCTGCACAGCGAATTCTCTATTGTCCCAACGACAACGTGCGCTTGTCCCGTCCTTTGGGAATGGTACTGTTGCGAAAAATAATCCGAGGAGCATGGATGCAAACTCGCCTTTTGTTGATTGCAATGGGCCTCTGCTGGCTGATGCAAGCCATTCAGAGTGCTGCGCTTGCACAATCAGCGCCAGGGAACTCGCTATCGCGCCGCGACGTGAGCGTTCCGGAGGCACAAATGGGGCTGATGAAAGAGTCTCTCACTCGGTTGTTTCAGGGACGAGTAGTGACCGACCCAGCCAATCCGAATCGCATGGATTTTCGCTTGAATGCCGGCCAGACTGCAGTGGATTTTGTTCCCTCGCAGCAACTCACGGTCGTTCGAGGGCCAGGCCCCCTAGTCAACGATATCGCTAACATTATCACCGCCCTTGCATTACCTTCCAACGATCAGTGGGTTCGCATCCTGCCTCTCAATGACAACGGCCAAGCCTCGCTGACTAAGTCCGTGATCTTGCCCCAGCCTGCGGCTGCACAATCGGGCGGTGGTGGTAGCTTCATCGTACCGAGCTACCTTGGATTGCGTCGCATGCAGTTGGCGTCTTCCCCGCAAGATGCGGCGCCCACCCAACAAAACAAAGCGCCTAAAGAGGCCGCCAAACCAGCCCAACCTCCCAGTCTTCCTTTGCAGCAGTTCGACGGCGTTCAAGTGGAAATGTTGCCAGAGATCGACGCGATCATTCTGCGCGGCCGCGATCAGCAATTGAACGATCTCGCCGAGATCATAAAACAACTCGACGAAGCCAGCCGCTTGATCCAACCAGAAATTGAAGTTATTCCTCTGCAACATGTAAACTCTGATTCTGTTGCCAAGCTCATTCTCGCTACTCAGGAGAATCTGGTTGGTTCGAGACAAGGCCGCGTGACGGTCAAACCCTTGGTGAAACCCAACGCACTCTTGGTGATTGGTTGGGGAGAAGCGTTCAAAGCTGCCAAGGTGCTGGTGTCAAAACTGGATCAACCCGTCGCCGCGAATTCTCAATTTGCGGTGTTCCAACTCAAACACGCCGATGCAAGCGAACTGCAAACGCAACTAAAAGGGTTCTTCACCAATCGCGAGGGGCTCGGGCCGGTGATTCAGTCGATGGTCGATGATCGCACTAATGCGATCGTGGTCAACGCATCGCCTCGTGATATTCAAGAGATCCGCCTACTCATTGAAAAGCTCGATTTGCCTCGCGGAAATTCGATGCAACAAGCGCGCGTGTTTTCCATCCGCAATGGCTTGGCAGCAGACGTCGCCGAGGCGCTCACCAAAGCCCTTACGGTTCCAACGACGGGAAAGAGTTCCAGCGTTCAACTGCTCGATCAAGACGGTCGTCCTATTGCCACGAGCGGCATTCTCGGTGCGAGCCAAATCACGGTCAATGAACGCAACAATACGATTATTGCCAAGAGCTCGCCCGAAAACCTGCCGCTTATTGAAAAACTGATCGAACAACTGGATACTCCTGGACAGGTCGCCAGGATCAAAATTTTTCCGGTGAAGAATGGCGACGCGGGAGCGATGGTCGAAACATTGCGAGCACTTCTTCCAGCCCAGGCACCTGGGTCGCCAGGCACTTCCCAGCTCTCAAGCGCGCCAGACGAGTCTGCTCTCTTGCCGTTGCGGTTCACCGTGGATACTCGAGGCAACAACATTATGGTCGTTGGCTCGGACGGTGACTTGAAGATCGTGGAAGCCCTTATCGTTCGGCTAGACGAGAGCGACACGATGCAGCGCAAGAGCACCGTGTATCAGTTAAAAAATTCCCCTGCGGTCGACGTGGCTTTGGCGATCAACGAGTTTTTGCGGAGCAAGCGAGTCGTCGAAAATGCAAGTCCTGGGGCGAATAATCCCTTTGAACAACTGGAAAAAGAGGTCGTTGTCGTTCCGGAACCGGTTCAGAACAAGCTGATCCTCAGTGCGACTCCACGGTACTATGACGAAATCAGTCGCCTGATCGAACAACTCGACGAACAGCCGCCACAAGTCATGATTCAAGTGTTGATCGCTGAAATCACGCTGGGAGACACGGACGAATTTGGGGCTGAAATTGGACTTCAGGACTCCGTGCTCTTTGATCGCAGCCTGCTCGGCGGATTGGTGACCAGGACGAACACGATCACTACGTCGACACCGGCCGGCGTCGTGACCGAAACGGCTCAGGAAATCATCGCGGCCACGAACAAGCCTGGCTTTGAATTCAATTCGACCGATCCATTAGGCAATAGTGGTTCTGCAAAAGCGCTGAACTCCTCTCGACGCGTTGGCTCACAGGGCATCTCAAATTTTTCCGTGGGCCGCAACAACGAAGCGCTCGGGTTCGGCGGATTGGTTTTGTCGGCCAGCAGTGAGAACGTGAGCTTCTTGCTTCGCGCTCTCCAAGAATCGCGCCGCCTGGAAGTGCTCAGCCGTCCCCAGGTGCTGACGCTCGACAATCAACAGGCATTTATCCAAGTCGGTCAACGGGTGCCGCGCATCGTCAGTTCCAGCATCAATCAGATAGGTGCACAAAACAGCGTGCAACTGGAGAACGTTGGCTTGATCATTGGCGTCACTCCTCGCATCAGCCCAGAAGGAAATGTGGTGATGGAAATTGATGCCGAGAAGTCGAAACTCGGCCCCGAAAGCGAAGGAATTCCCATTTCGATTTCTGCCAACGGTGCCGTGATTCGCTCGCCTCGTATCGACACCATCACTGCCCAAGCTACGGTGAGCGCGGCCGACGGCGAGACCATCCTGCTCGGTGGCTTGATCTCTCGCAGCACGCGCACCGACCACCGCCAGGTTCCATGGCTGGGTAGCTTGCCCGTTCTCAAATACCTCTTCAGTTATGACTTCTTCCAGATGCAACGTACCGAGCTGGTGATCATTATGACTCCCCATATAGTGCGATCGCAGGGCGATATGGAGCGAATCAAACAAGCTGAATTCGCAAGAATGAGTTGGTGCGAGGCTGACGTATTTGATATTCACGGCGATGTTTTTCCTTCGATGAACATGACGGCCGAAATGTTGGACCGCAGCGAATCGGAAGTCGTCTATCCGGATGTCGATCCTCGCGGACGACCCGAGACGATCCTCGAAGCACCTGGCAATCCTCCGTTACGCAAAGCGGATTCCGTCCCGTCGCCCGCTCAGTCGCCTGACACCAGGCAACTCTTGCCGACGCCTGATCAAGCATCCCAATTGCCGAAAAAGAATGTTCAGATGGCAGTCGTACCCGCCTCGGCCACGCTTCCGCAGGCTCCGCAATATGGAGCGGTCCGTTGATAAAGCGATGCACAAACAACTCGGCGTTCCTTGCGAGAACCCTTAGCTGTCTCGCGTGTTTCTTCCTGGTGTGTGCCGGCGCGGGTTGCCAGTTCGCACCCAAAGACAAAGCGTTCCAATGGCCGTGGAAGAAAAAAGAAGCCAAGCCAGTGCCCGAACGAATCTTGCCTGTCTGGACCGATTCGGTATTGCATCAACCGAACCAGCCCGGCGTGCGTGGTTTCGGCGGACGCATCTACTTTTACGCCAAGGATGACACCGATCCCATCGAAGTCGATGGAAGTCTGGCCGTCTACGTGTTTGACGCGGATGAGACCAACGCGGAGTCGCAAAAACCGCTGCGAAAGTTTGTCTTTACAAAGGAACAATTTCAAGAACATATGAGTAAGACATCGATTGGTCCATCCTATAGCATCTGGTTGCCATGGGGAGAAATCGGAGGACCGCCTCGTCGACTCAGTCTCATTGCTCGCTTTGAAGGGCCAGAGAGCGGCACAACGCTGTCCGATCCGACAATCAAACTATTGCCAGGTGTTCAAACCAAGGAGTATCGCGAAAATGAATCGGCTGAGTCGGTCGCTCAATCACCGTCTGCTTCCCGATCTCCATTCCGATTGAGCGGTCATCAGAAAAAAAGTGATCCCCAGACCGAACGGCACGATCGCGATGAAACGATAGAGGATCCGCGAAGCGATATCAAAACCATCGATTTGCCTCCGAGTTTCCAACGGCACTTGCGCAGCAATTCAAGCAACGCGACTCAAAACGAAAATACGAAGGCCAATGCCTCAAGCCAGCAGTTGCAGCCGAATACGCTCAACCAATTGAGCCAACTGAGCCAGTTGGGTCTAACAAGCCAACAAAGCCATCCGAGCGATGACGAGCCCGCTGAATTGCCGGTTACTACTCAGGTCCATGACTATCGAACACGCAAGCGATCAGGCGCCGCTTCTTTTGGAGTACCCAAGGTTGATATTCGCCAAGGACGTTGGATCGAATCCAAGAAAGATTGATGACAGGAAAATGAATGACAGGGAAATGAAAACCATCATCCACTTTCATTTCCCTGTCATCGATCTTCCTGTCATTAAAAGTCAGTCTGAACGGCCCAGAGTCGTTCCAATGCCTGGAGAACTCAGTTTGGCAAGACCCCAGTTAGCCGTCGACTTCTGCCCGCCGGGAAATGTGCATTGGTACGGCCCTTGGCGGAAGCGAGTCACCTACTTCGATGCAACATCTGGGGACAGATGTTGCTACGTGAAGGATGTTTACGGCACGCGCAACTGATTATCGATGCGATCGATGCCTGGTTCAAAGCTCAAGATGTTGGCTACCCGGTCTGAGATTCGCTTTGAGTCGACGGTGCCCTTCAGGATGGCCGTGTTTCCTGCGATCAACACTTGAACACCTGAGCCACCGGCGTTCTTAACGCGGCGCTGAATTTCGGGCGAAGATGCAACAGCCGATATCTCGCGATTGGGTTCATCGGTTGGATCGAAATCAACCACCAGCCTTGGATAATAGAGACCCTTGGTTGGTTGCTTGGGTAGCGGCTTGTTCACGCGGGCGGCATTCATCGCTTCCAATCGAAAACTTTCCGTCGCAGCAGGAACGCGGCCAACCCCAATTGCTTGTCCTGCCCCAACAAACCCGGTGAGATCGTTGCGACCCGTTCCGACAAAGTCTGCTCGCGATCGATTGCCGCGAAGGAAACGCTCGCTGCCATCCAGCAGGCCAGTACCAGTTGCGGCCGATTGCCCTGCGGCGCCAAGCGACGGTGTCCGTCCGCGCGCCCCCGGACTCCCGAGTCCGGTTGGGCTCTGAAGTTGTGCACCGGCAGCAGATCCTATGGTTCGATTGCCAAAGAGCTGTGCCTGCGCGGCCGATTGCAAACAAACGCAGATCATAAAAACAGGCAAGCTCATTAACAACGACGAAAGAGTCAGTCGGGATCGAATCATAGTTTCACACCCAAATTTGCATTTTCTGGCGGCGCGCAAACTTCGCCAATGGACTGTCCCAATAGGATCCAATGCGGATCTTGATTTACGTGTACCAAAACTTTATCGGACTGCACTTCGACCACGGCGATATCGTGCAAAGCGACGGGAATCTGATTGCCGGCCGTAACGGTCTTGATCGTACCCATGCGGTCGACCGTAAACCAGGCTTCGGCTTTGCCTTGGCGATTCAAGGTAATTGCTTTGAGTTCAATATCGTTTAGAGCTTTCGCGAATCCACGCGCAAATAGGTTGCGACGTACCAGATCCTGATAATCGATTGTTGAGTTTTCTGCATCTGGCAACCAGACAAAATCGCTGAGCTGATCCTTGTTTGGCGATGCGGCAAGACTTAACACTTCGATGGCCACGGCAATATCGAGTTGCCCTTCGTTACCTATCGGATTGAGTGAAATCGAGCGAATTTTGTGCAAGTGCCCGGAAGTTCGGAAATCGTCTAGAAATCCAGCCATTCTCGCCAACGTAGCTTGGCCACGAAGCGAATAGGAGATCTTGTGTCCAATGCGAACTCGTTTTCCCTTCTTGATGCGAGAGCGGATCTCCATCGGGATCGGCTGAGCTGCGTCGACGGAGGTCGATGCGAATTGGTGCTTTTCAACTACGTCCAAAAGCCATTCTTGATATAACGATCGGGCGAGAGACGCATCATAGGGCAGCGCGCGGGCAGCGTAACTCTCAAGCCGCTTGCCTAGCTTCTGCGCAGCCATTTGATCATCTTTGGAATCGGCGATGCCACGCGTCACACTGTCGAGTCTGGCATTGAACTGCTGGCTGGGTTGTTCAATCCACGAGCGGTAGAACGAGTCGGCTCCGTAAAGTGCAAACACGGACAAGCCTGCGATCAGGAACCACTTCGTACGCGGAGTCATTGCGATTTCTCCGCTTTCGAGGGTCGGTATTCGCGAAGGGCTTTGACGGGCTCGACTGGGAAGAGTATCCGTGTTTCAAATTGCCATGGATACTCTGTCGAATCGGGATTCTGACTGATCTGCTTGCTCGTGACGCCGTATTTGGCGCTGCGAATACCACCTTCCAATTGCGAGATAGTTTCTTGCCTGGCTACTTGGACTGCCAAATCGATGATTGCAGTGTTGGAATTGGCCGATGCCGTAAGACGTCTCACGGTCGCATCTTGGCCATCAGGTAGACGTTTTGAGAGTTCATTCAATTCTGCAACCCAGTCAACCTGGTCGGACAACCAGTTTTCTACGGCGATAACTTGATCAGCCTTTTCCTGAAACTTGGCTGTCACTTTTTTAGTGCTGGCCAGCTCTCCCTCGAGCGTTTGCACTTCGTCGCCGAGCCGGCTAATGTCGGAAAGCAAGAAATACACTCCCACGCCGACAACCATGGTCGCTGCAGCGGCCATAGCGGCCCAACGAATCGCTGGGTTGGCTGCTTTGGGTGCTTGTTTGGGCGCAAGGAGATCTATCGGCAATTCATCGTTGAGGTACTCCCAAGCGGCACCTGCCGTGGCAGCCGATGCCCATTTCTTCGCGTTCTCGTCGTGAGGCTGCGACTCGACTTCCCAGCCTACCAGTGGATCGACCGGTTGAATGGTGATATGTTCGTGATCCTCGAGCGCTTGAGCGACTTGCCAAGAGGCCTCGCACGTCGTGTACACGAACCAAGTGAACGGCTGGTCAGCGACTTCAGGTGGCAAGAGGGCCAGGCATCGCTGCGATTCCAACCAAATCTGTTCGGACACGTGTGACGGTTCGTCTGCGTTGATGCGAAGCGAACGAAGCAATATCGGTTCCGACCCGCGACAAATGGCCAGCTCCGCTTCACTGGCATAGAGGTGAACCGATACGACCAACGAGCTTTCCGGTACTTGCTTGCGTCGCAAGATGCCCAATGGCGACAATTGTCGCGAACCAATCGCTACCGCTCGAAAACCAGCCGCAATGATTTGCGACTCCAATGCTTTTCTCACATTTATCGGCAGCGCAAATGCGAGCACTTGAGGCCCCGCCTGCGGCGTCTCATTTGTTGCATCCGACGAAAGGCTGTTGGTTGTTGATAGGACATAGAAGTCGACCACCGGTGGCTCGTCAGACTCGCCCAACTGCTGTTCTACTTCGCCGGCTACGAGTGCTGGCAGTTCATTTGCTTCCGCAGGGGGCAACGTCAACGTCAGGAAATCCAACTCGGGTCGCGACAACAAAACGACCAGCTTTTGCACATGGATCGATTGCTGTTGAAAGTGACTGGCAAGGGCTGCGAACGCATTGTCAAAGTCCGAATGGGCCACAACTCCCATATCGGCAGGCGACAGCTTTGTCGAGTTGGGAGTCACCACGAGAAAATGAATGACCTCGCGATCCCAATGCACGACCGCGATGCGACCACCGCTGCGGTGACCACGGCCGGGCAGTCGCTTCAGACTGGTGAATCGAGTTAGGAAATTTGAAAGTTTCATGGGGACGGGCTATTCAACTGATCAAGGGTAAACCCACGATCCCAGGGATGCCATATTTGAAAGTGACGAACTTGGGCGGGAATGCGGCGGGCATCAATCGTTACGGTACAGCGATACACGGGACTTCGTTGGTCGCGGTAGCCGACGGATTGAACAGAGTAGACGTCGTTTCGGCTGGTAATATAGGGTTCGATTTTCTTGAGCGTTGCCATATCCAGCGAACCGCCATCAAGCAACCAGGCGATCGTGTCGCGCGGCTCTTGAGCAGTTCCCGATGTGCTCGATCGTTGCTGTACAATGTTTTGAGCCAGGGACGCATCTATGCCCGGTATGCCAGACAGTACTTCCACCGGCGCTTCTGACACATCGACGCGCCCGATCACAAAGGGGTTAGCATCGGTTGTCGCATTGTCGAACAGTTTTCCAAGATTGTTGCGAATCTCGGACAAGTCACTTGAAAAAGGATTGCGAATCGTCTGTTTTCGAGTTGTCGGGGCGTTGATTTTGCCATCCGGACTGCTCGGTGGAGTGATCAATGGAATTTGGACGGTGACTCCGACCAGATCCAATGGACTCTTTAGAACGAACGACGACGGTTTCGTAAAATCGGGATTCGGGCTTTCGGACGACGCTGCCAATTCCTGGGATGCAGGATTCTTCTGGACGCTCGTTGGGCCATACTGACGAAAGGCAATCACAAAGTTCGCCCAATCCACTGGCCAAACTGCGATCAGCTTTTGGTGCAATGACAGGAGGTTCGCTTCATTGAGATTGATTCTTGGTTGCCCGGATCGCGTCTCATTGCGTTGACCATTGTGCCAGGTCACGTAGCGCTGCCAGGCCATCGGACGATTCGTCTCTGTCGTTTGACTGTCGTAACGGGTTGCTCCGATTTTAGGTCGACCACTTAATGGCTGCAGAGTCAAACGTGTTTCCATCGGATCGAGCCGGTAGTTCTGGTTGAGGTCTCCTCCCAACCAAAGCGACTTCAACGCATCGATTTCAGACTGGCGATCCGTCGTGGAATTGCTCTGGAGTCGGTCCAACAGCGAACTGCCAGCGCCGGTACGATTTCTTGGTTTTGAAACGCCCAAGCCGCGTAGCCATGCGTCGACAAGAGGTTCGGTCGCTCCCGGCAATGCCAGCAGAGCTTGGCGAGCGTGTCCAGGAAATTTGCGATCCCATTCCAGAAGTGTTGGCATATGCAGCTTTGCCGATTCGTTCTCAAAACCAAATCTCAAATTTGCCAAACTGCCGTTTTCATTCCCAACAACTGCGTTGGCGTCCATTGCATTGTTCGCCAGGTTCGAAGCGCTGGGTGAAACCAGGCTGAATCTCCACTGACTACTGGATTGACCAGTGCCGGCGGCATGCACGGTGGACGCACCTGCGGAGACAGCGGCAGAAGCACTACCAGAGGCACTGTTGGTTGCTTCCATTGAGGCATCCACTGTGACGCTCTTCAACAATCCAGGATTATCAAAGGTCCCACCCGCGTTAGCGCGTTCGCTGGTCGGTAGCTCGGCCAGGAAAGCCGCCAACTCGAGGCCGCTCAAGGCCGCTAATCGGGCATGAACCTGTTCTTCGTTCACGCGAGTGAGTCGGTATTGGCTCTCCATGTAAAATGAAAAACGATACGCGCCCAGGGCAATGAGCATCGTCAGGACAACGACTACCAGCAAGGCCATTCCCGGCCGCGAACATCTGTGTGCACTTGCGGTATTCATTCGAATCCTCTTGGAGAACGCGGGCTACGTTCGGAACCGAATAACCGCTTGGTGCCAGACGATCCTCCTGCCCCTCCGACATAAACCACGATCTGAATTTGGTGGGTGGCGGATTCCACTATGCCCAATTCTGCACCGGCCAAGGTTTCTGCCGACGGTTCTGCAGCTAACGCCGCGTCCGCAAACAATAACTCAGACTTTACGGGTTTGTCGTCGAGCAATTCCTGGGATTCACCTGTATCATCACGATTGGCTCCGTCTGAATGAGACTTGGCATCAGGAGGATTCATGTCGGACCGAGAAGGGAAATCGAAACTGAGCGCGATGGCCACCGGCAAACCTCCCCTTTGATCGCTGTTCCATTGGCTTGCCCAGTTCTGACCATCGAAATAGCGAAATTGGACATGCGTCAAACCGTCCAGACGCGTTTCGCGAATTGCAACTCCATCCGATGAAACAGCTTCATCGGTTTGGCGATACAAATCTTGTGCGGTCAACACTCGATCGGACGGGTTGGCCTGCAACCGATTGGACTGCGACGAATTGGCCTGGGACAACCCTTCGGCAACTCCGCCTCTATTGCGCTGAGCTTGGTTTTGAATCGCGCTCGCGTCCAATAACTCGCGCCGCGTCAACGAGAACTGCACATCGCGAAGGTCTGCGGGTGACCCTAAAAGATCTGTTGAGGCGGTTGAGTTACCGTCCATAGGCGCGAGTCGGTACTCGACTTCCATCGATTCGGGCGGCCAAAGCGATTGCTGAGCTTGCGCGACCATCGCGTCTGCGTCGGTGTCGGAAGTCAAACTCGCAATCGGCTCCTCGTTGGCGATACCATTAAGACCATTGAGACCTTCAAAGCCATGGGAACCATTGGATGGACTTGCCATCAGTTGCTCGAAGAAGGGCAAGGGATCGAGCGATGGTGCGATCGCTGCGGTAAAACCGAGCAAATTTCCTGTCAGCCGTGACTTGAGTGGCGCGGTGGAAGAGAGACCCACATCACTCCTCAACAAGTGTTGCATATCATCTTGCAACCACTGGCGAGCCGCGCGAATCGTCTGCGTTCGGTGCGACAGTTTCCAACCTCGCTTTTGCGCATCGCCAAAAGTCCCCATCAACGACCATGCGACCGTCATCAAGGTACCAAGCAATGCCAAGGCCAACATCAGTTCGAGCAATGTGTATGCGGTCCGCTTGCCTCTCATCCTGGGTTGAGTAATCCATCGACTCACGGGATCGCTCCTTGTGTCGAAGGGGCAGTTCGCGTCAACCGCGAAAGCCGAACCAATGGCCGAGTATCACCATTGAGATTGGCACCGCCAGTTTCGAAGACTTCCACTGTTATTCTCAGCAAGCTGCTGCTTCGATTCTTGCCCTCTCCCGGCGAATCGCTTGCGCTGGCACCCGTTCCCTGTGCGAAAGTTCCCTGTGCGAAAGTTCCCTGTGCGAAAGGGGTTGTGCTGATGCGAAACCCACGGCGTGGAGGCCCAGGCAATTCGCCAGTGCGTTCTGCCATGGGATCGTTGGCGTTAGCGAGCTGTGCCAGGCATTCATCCATCAGCGATTCCGCTTGCGAAGTAGCGATCGTTCGCTCCTCAGCTCGATTCCCGTATTTGGAACCAAGTCCGATCAAGGAACTGAGCACCATGGCGCTGGCGGCGAGCACGGCTGTAGCAATGATGATCTCAAGCAATGAGAAAGCGGCGCGGTTCATCGAACGATCTCCAGCGCACCGGTTGCCGAAGCGTAGGTGACTGTAAGCTTCTCGTTGATCGAGGTGTCCCGCAACACAATCGCAGCATCGCGTCCTCTCCCTGACGCGATCATGGGAAGCCACCATTCGGCATGCGATTGGCCCAATCCCGGCGGGAACCCGTCCGTAAAGGTTGCGTCCGATTGCACTTCGGCGAGGACACCTTCGGCGACTTCTGATCCTGTTTCGGATGTACCGAGGCCATCTTCCTTAGGAGGATCTAAAGTCCAGCGCACGTCCGCGATTACGATGGATGCGGGCAAACGCCATGTTTGCATGGCTGTATCGAAATCTTCGAAGGAGCCCGTGCGCAGCGCGCCTTCCCCCTGACGCAAATGGACGAATACTGGAGTGCCGGTGGTGATCGCTTGGTAACGGCTCTCGTCCATGGCAGTGCAAAGTGTTTGCGCTGCTTCGCTGAGCGAATTGCGTCGCATAGGTTTTTGCAGGTTAGGCCACACGATTGCCAAAAGGCTGATCATCACCATGAGGACGATGATCAGCTCAAGCAGCGAGAACCCCTCGCGAGAGACGCGACTACGTCTGGCCATCAGTGCTCGTCGAACCCGATTCTTTGTCACCCTCAGCGGCTTGGTTGCTGATATCATCGCTCGTACCAGGCTGGCGATCAGGGCCAAGTGAGATAATGCGCGGGAACGTGGAGGCTGACTTCTCTTTGGAAGCATCACCACCACTTTCTTCACCGCCAAACTCGTACTGAAAACTGCTGCCCCAGGGATCCATCGGCAACTTGCCGCCTTCGACGTAGGGACCATCCCAATTCTTGGCGAGGGCCTCGTCCTCGGGAGCGCTCACGAGCGCCTCCAAACCCTCTTCGGTGAGCGGAAACGTTTTCATATCAACCGCGTACATCTTGAGGGCCGACGCGAGATTGCCAATCTGAGCTTGAGCGGTTCGAACGTCGGCTTTCTTTTGGGTGCCGAGCAAACGCGGCCCGACGATAGCCATCAAGCCAACCAAAATGATCAAGACGATCATCAGTTCGAGTAGGGTGAGACCGCGTCGTTTGGAGCGACGGTTCATAGTGGGTTTCCTTCTAGGGTAGGTAAAGAGGCGGGAGATTTGCGGAGTTCATCCGACAGAGGAATTGAGATCAAACACAGGAAGCAGTACGCCAACGATAACGAACATGACCATTCCACCGATCAAGATCAACATCATGGGTTCGATCATGCGAACCATGACCTCTAGCCGTCGCTCAATGCGCGTGTCGATACGATCAGCGATCTTGACGAGTACTTCATCCAAGGAATTGGATTCTTCGGCAACTCGAATCATGGCCATGATTTGCGGTGGTATCAATCCACTGGCAGCCAAGGGTTTTGAGAGGGAATCGCCAGCCGTTACATTGTCAGCGGATTTCATCATGGCATCGGCCAACAACACGTTGCCGGTCGATTCGCTGCTGATGCGAATCGATTTGAGCAGCGGCACACCATTGCGAAGCATCGTGCCCAAGACTCTACAAGCTCTCGAAACGGCCGCGTCGTGAAAAATAACGCCGACGAGCGGCGTTTGCAGTTTCACGCGATCGAGCGTTCGATGCCCCCAATCGGTTTTGACCAGGCGATAGACTCCCAAAACAATAGCGGCTATTGCGATCAAAACGAACAGCCCATAATGCATCAACGTGTAGCTGGTACCCAATAACAAGACGGTGATCGTGGGCAAACCTGTTCCATTTTGTTCCAGGCGATCGAAGAAGGGTTGGAACTTCGGAACCAGGAATGCGACCATGAGCGCAGTGATGACGGTGCCCACGATGCCAAGGATAATGGGATACGTGAGTGCGCCGACAATTTTGCTACGCATCTCGTCTTGTTTTCTCAGGAAGATTGCGGTTCGCTGGAGGGCTTCTTCCAGAAAGGCTCCCTCTTGCCCCGCGCGAACCATGCTCAACGTAAGTTCTGAGAAGATCCCCCGCTCCTTGCTCATGGCGATGTCGAGGCTGTCACCCTGAGCGACCGCGTCGTGAATGCGAAGAGTCGTTTCCTTCAACCGCGGATTCTCAGTTGCATCGGCAAGAATTCGCAATGATTCGAGCATCGGCACACCATTGGTCAAGAGGTCCGCCAATTGCGTGCAAAAATCTGCAATTTGTTCCTTGGATACACGAACGGGCAGCGAAATCGAAGCCCACAAAGGCGCTTTCGTTTGTTGATCGACGACCGTCATCGGATACAGCGCTTGCGATCGCAAGCGTTGCATCGCTTCGACGCGAGACGCGGCAGCGATGATGCCGGAGCATTTCTGTCCGCTATGGGATTTCGCGGTGTAAGCAAATTCGGTCATGGAACTAGTCTGCCTTGGTAACTCGCAGAACTTCGTCCACAGTAGTCAGCCCTGCAAGCACTTTTTGCCAACCGTCCATTCTCAAGGTTTCCATTCCAGATCGCATGGCCGCCTGCTTCAAAACGTCCGAGGTCCCACCCTGCGTGGCCAATTGTCGAATTTCTTCGTTGGCAACTAACAATTCATAGATGCCCAAACGGCCACGATAGCCGGTCCGGCGACAGCTCTCACAGCCAACGGGCTTGAAGAGTCGCAGAGATGGGTCCAGCCGATCGTCGACCGGAAAGTCTTCAGGAAATTCTTCTGGATCGGGCCGGTAGGCTTCTTTGCACTCTTCACATAGGACTCGCACGAGTCGCTGTGCCAAGACACCCTCGATCGTGCTCGCTACCAAGAACGGCTCAACGCCCATATCGCACAGCCGCATAAACGCGCTGGCCGAATCGTTGGTGTGCAAAGTGCTGAATACCATGTGACCGGTCAGCGATGCTTGGGTTGCATTCTCTGCCGTTTCCAAATCGCGAATTTCGCCAACCAAAACCACATCGGGATCGTGCCGCAAAATGGCTCGCAAACAGGCAGCAAACGTCAAGCCAACCTTCGTGTGTACCTGGATCTGATTGATGCCTTCGAGCTGATACTCAATCGGATCTTCCGTAGTAACGATCTTGATGTCTTCGGACTTGATTTCGCTCAAGGCACTATACAAAGTCGTGGTCTTACCAGATCCCGTCGGGCCTGTTACCAGCACGATGCCGTGCGGCAAACGAATAAGCTTCGAAAATTTTTCATAAACGGACTCGGGCATTCCAATGCCCCGCAGGGAAAATTTCAAATTCGATTTGTCGAGAATACGCATCACGACACCCTCGCCATGGAGCATCGGGATGATCGAAACGCGGACATCGATCTCACGCCCGGAAACTCGAAGCTTGATGCGCCCATCTTGAGGCACGCGCTTCTCCGCTATGTTCATCTTGGCCATAATCTTAAGACGACTAATGATGGCCGCGCGAAACTGATTCATCTCGGGCGGAGTCGACTGCCTTAGCAAAACACCGTCAATGCGATGGCGAATTTTCAAACCCGACTCTTGCGATTCAATGTGAATATCGCTTGCCCGAGCCTCGATTGCTTCGCTAATGATCTCATTTACCAGCCGAACTACCGAGGCCTGCTGGGCTTCCTCCGCGTCTTCCAGGCTATCCGGGTCGATGCCTTCGAGCATCTCCACATCGCCGAATTGTTGACGCTGAAGCGCAATCAATCCGTCGATCGTCTCCGAACCCACTCCCAGATGCCGTTTGATCAGCCGCTGAACCGTTTCCAAGGCAGCCACCACCGGCCGCACTTCGACCTCCAAAGCCGACGCCACCGAATCAATGGCCGCAAAATCAAACGGATTGCTGACCGCTAACCGAAGCCAACCGTCACCTCGCTCGATGGGAAAAACGGAATGCCGGTGGATCAGCTTTGCCGGAAAACCATCCAAAGTATCGCCACCAACTTCACAATCGTCCGATTCAAGCCAGTCGAGCTGCATCGATCGAGCACTGGTCTGCAACAGCTCCTGCGAGCTATTAAGCGACCACTGTTCAACCAAATCTTCCAACGAGCCGCCGCCATTGAGCCTGTCGGCAAGCTGTCTCAATTGAGCCGAATCGAGCGTCGGCTCAAGTACTTTAGAATTCGAGATCATTGGGGACTTCTATCCTTGAATTCGATGGAACATTCATTGTTGAAACAACTAGTTCACTCGCTCCGCGAGTTGCTTTTAGGTGGGGCAAGAATCTTTGTGGGACCCTTGAATCTATCGGTGGGATGTAAATCTGGGTAGGATTTGAGGGCAAAAACCGCGAAAACAACCTGAACATAATGCTCAACTTCTCGATGGTCTTCAACCCGCATTATACTCCGATCGCGAGATCGTTTGAAGGGAAACATTCCCACAATGCGGCTATAATCCCATGGACAAGTTTTTCTGTGGGATTTTTGCCCATCGTCTATCACGAGTCGGCCCGAATCGTGGCTTCAAGGGAATGTCGGCTTTTGCTCCGCAAAAGCTTCCTTTCGCGGAGCGAAAGGCGACAATCCTAAAAACCCAAGTAATAACTTCACGTGGCCTTACTTAGACATCAGAATCTTGAGGGCTTTTTCCAGGTTCTTTGAATTCGCAGACTCTAAACGCAGGAGTCGAACGCGTCGCCCCGGTGCGTCTACCGAATCCCTGTCCAGTTTTTCGATGAACGCTTTGATCTCGGTGGTCAGGTCAATGGGAGCGCGCAATACGATTGAGTTTGTAATCTCGTCAACGGCAACCGTGAGGATGGGACTGGCAGCCTGGGCATTGATTTGTTGCAGCATGATTGCGACCGAAGTACTCACTCCCTCAGGAATTTGGACAGGCCGACGGCCTGCACCTGCCGTTAGTTGCGATTTGTAAACGTCCTGCACGACACTCGCAACACTTTTCGCACTTGCGCTCGTCAGTTGCACTGTTGTCGGAGTGACTTGCTGCAGAGTGTCGAGCAACTCTTCGGAGTCAATCACGCCGAGCAGCTCTTCGACGACTTTTCGATCGGCTCGGTTACCACTGACAATCAGTCCGTTGATGCGAGTATCAGCGACAACCTTGACACGTTGAAACACGTCTGCCGTGGGTAAGCGCGATGAGC
>SYJV01000090.1 GCA_005798335.1 Planctomycetaceae bacterium
AGGCCTCTAAGTGCCAAGATGTAACCAGTAGTAAGTCGAAGTTCGGAGGGAGCAATCTTGCGCAAGTGGTCAAAGCCACAGCGAGTGGTAAACGCTCCTCACGAACGACAAGACGATATTCTTCCGCCTCTAGCGAAAGCAAGCAATCGCAGGTAACATCGACCTGTAAATTGCCCGTAATTTCAAGATACGAGCGGGTCAAATCCCTTGCGATAGTCCAGCAATAGGCTGTGGCATGGAACAACCTTCATTCTTGTGGCAGCGAATTCGTCATCGAGGCTCACCGCATTGAACCAATATTCAATAGTGCCGCTTGTTGGGTCACCTGCGGCACGTTTGACTAGTTCAATTAGCAGGTTGCCGAATTCGATTGCATTATTGCGGATTGCAAAATTACAAGAGACGCTGATTCGGAATGGAGTCAGCGAAGTCCGAGCGGTCATTCCTTTGCCAATGTTCACAATGAATTCGCGAGTCTTGTTTTGAAACAAGAAAGCGTCGACATTGAAAAAAGTATCTAACTTTGCGCGTTTATGGGTTCGCTTCGGCAAAAGGCAGCGTTGGTCCTCTACTTCGCAATATTCAAACTCGCCGCGAATCCCCACTCCTTCCAATACAGATTCGAATATAGATTGTTGAAGGCCAACGTCCACAGGTTTGTCGTCGACATTAAAACCGGTGGAAAAACCGACCGAAATAGGGTTGTCGCCGGTAACGTTATCAAACAATTGAACTTCACTTAAAGTGGAAGCTTCATTGAAGCTCCAATCAACCGAAAGCCACTTGGCCTTCCGTCCAAACTCTCGAAATTGTTGTTGTAACTCTAGTTGATCCACTAAGTCAAATGGCCGCCTGTCCCAGGCACACACGATGTTCCTGCGGGCATACTCGACACCGACTCGTGCACGATGAAAAAAAAGCAGCTTCTCGAATGTGTCATTAAAGGAGAGCTTATCCCACGGAATGGTTTTCTTCCGCTCCTTGGACGCCTGCGCTCCCAACTTCTTAAGCAAATCCCGAAGGGGTTTTAGCTCTTCTTTCGATGGAACAGTTCCATTCAATATTCTCGCAATGGAAATGTCCCTGGCAAAGACTGTTCCTAGCATTGATAAGTCTCTTTCTTAGGCTGGATTCACAATCAGCCTGAGCTATGTCGGACGCCCACCAGTCCCAAAAGCACCACTTGATTGCAAAAAGGCTACGAAGCGATCAGCCGTTGGCTGATCGGGAAACGCATATTCGACGATGTCCACCACTGGTGGCTGATTGTCCGCGTTGGCCGCGTACTGTCTGAATTGGTCGAGCTTTCGCTTCTTTGTTTCTGGTTTTACACCTGCACCGAACAGCATGGCCTCTCTAGCCACTCGCTTCTCGACCCCGTTGACGATTCGTTTGCCCACAGCGTCGGTGATTTGCTCTATCGAGTTCCCTTTGCTCAGAGTAGCGTTCATGACCTTTTTGGGAAGTGCATTCGTCACGAAATCGTGGATCTCGTAGAATGCGCCCCGCATGGCACCGTATGCGAATGGCACTTCGGAGTTACCTACGCTCTTGATTAGGGACTGAATGGCATTGCGGCTCTGCGCCTTTTCGGCAACTGTCGTGGCACCGCTGGCGACTTGATCAGCGGCAGTGGCGGAGTCGTCGAATAGCTTTCTGGCCATCTGCAATGGATTGTCGGCTGCACCGTTGAACTTGGCAAAGATATTGGTCAATGCCTTCGCAATACGCCCATCTGACACGCCGGTGGCGGTATACGCTCGGCCCATCTTGATGATCAATTCGGCCACATCGTTCGGATTGGTTCTCGCCAGTGCGCGAAGCCGATTCACCAATTCCGTCGACGGTGGTTTCGAATAAGACAGGGCTTGACCAAGCGCCTTGATGCCGTGCGCAAACGCTTCGTCACCACCGCCACCAGCCAATCGCGATTTTCGAAGCGCCGCTCCCAACACTTTGTCGAACTCGACGTCCATGCCATCGACCATGCGTTCGAGCAACCGATGAGCACGTTTGCCTTCGCGAGCCGTTATCAACGCCACGCTTTCCAAGAAGTCGGGATCTCCCTGACGTACCGCATTCAGTACCTGTGCGGCTACTTTGCTCTTCGGTCCAATTCCGCCGAGCATAGTGACCAGTGCGTCCCAGAAGTCTTCCGGCCCAAGTCCCTCCGCACGCAGCCCTTCCGGCGATCCAGGAGGCAAACCGCCGCCGTACAGTGGTGGTGTTGAGGGCGGATAGTGGGCGTATGCATCGGCGGGACCGAAGGCCCGGTTCCAGAGCTCAGTGATCGCACCTTCGATAAAGGGTTCCAGCACCAGCATGATCTGAGCGGCCTGAGCCGCACTGCGCGTGTGCCGGAAATGCTTAATAACCTTCCACGCAAATCGAGCACCATCGACGAAGTAATCGGCAGGCGGGAAGAACTCGCCCACGATGCCAAGAGCAGCCAGCGCCGTTTCCATGCCGTCGACTGGCTTGGTCGACAGGCCGTGAAAACGCCAAATATTCTTGGCCAAGTCGCGAATATCCGCATAAACACCGATGACGGGAATGAGACTGACGGACATGTCGCCAGCCAATCCCGCGTCGAGGCCATCACTTCCGACCACTGCCCCCCAGAAAAATTCCCCTACGATCCCCACGCCAGTTTCCACGGCGGTAGCGACGTCTTTGTCTCCTACGACGACAGTCTCGGCACTGTCGGTTGTGCGCACTTCCCACCAACCGAATCGATAGTTGCCTGAGACTGGGTCCAATCCATACGACCAATCTTGCAAGATCACGCGTACCCGCTGCATGCCTTGTCGACTGGCAGCATCAAAGCCATCCGTGAACAGATAAGTCGAATATGTGGTCGCGCCTGCAGGAACGTCCAGCGTATTCGGTCGAGGTGCTTGGTAGTGATTCGCGGGACTGTTGGCCAAGTAGATTGCATTTCCGCGCACACCATCCACATAGATCCGATAAGAAGTATTCGGATTGAGATTCGTCGCAGTGACCAGTGTCGCGTTGACTTGCGAATAAGCCATCGCGTCGTCATGCGGGCGTTCGATCTCCACGACATCGCCCGATCCGTTGTAGCTCAAGACATGCCGATCAACATCGATCCCTTCACCGCCGCTGGCATGCCATGGTGAGCGTTGCACCTGAACATAGTTGTGAGCCACGCTGCCACTGACGGTCACACCCGCAACTGTGGCATTAATGTAGTTCAGCCCCGTCGTTCGCCCGCCAATATGGCTGGCTGACGCAACCATGGTCACTGTGGCTACACCGTTGACCAATTCCACAGTATTGGCTTGAATCATCCCCATCGAATCTGTGATGGTCACCGCAGTACCACTGGGCAAGAGTTGACCATTCACATCCCAAGGTGTGACGGTCACCGTAATCGGTGCCGGAGAATCCAAATAGATGAAGTTTCCGCTAGTGGCAATTTGAATTTGGTTCAGCGGCGCACCAATAACTTGCCGTTCTGTCTCCAATTCATCGACCCGCGCGCCGAGCTTGAGGAACAGCGGAGCCACGCCACGCGGAAACGTCAACGATGCCCGACCTCCCTTTAATTCCGAAATCATGTCGCCAGCAGAACTGGAAACGTTTATAGCATCCGCATGCTTAACTAGCCCGAAGTCCTGCCAACCGACCAATGTGCCATCTGCAAGCCGATTCCCATAATTGTCTCTCGGTTCGACGAGAACAGTAAACGAGTTACCTATAACCAAGTTCAAGGGCAAACCAGTCGAACCCGAAGGCAATTCTTGTCTACTTCCGCCAACGTCGGCGAACCATTTCATCTGAGCGGCAACACCCGGGATGATTTCAACCGATTCGCTGGTGTAAGTAATCCCGCCCAGGATCGTTGCGACTTTGAATTGTTTACCAGCTCGACGCGAAGGAAGCGTAAATTCGGCAGACGCAAGTCCTTCGTTGATCGTATCCCATAACGATACGCCGGTTGGCGTCCCGTTAGAATTCAACAGACGAAACTCGATAGCCGCTCCTTGATGAGCCGTTGGGTTCTTGGCAACGTGGAAAATTGCCTCGACCTTGGGATCATCAGCACTTGCAAGATTGTTGTAGAGAAAAATCTCGGTCGTATCGGGGACTTGGTCGAGAGTGGTTTTTAGTGGTACGACGCGGCTTTGGGGGAACGTGGTGCTGGTGTCGACGAGGATGAGGCTGGCTTGGATGGTGCTGGAGTTGGTGGTGTAG
>SYJV01000091.1 GCA_005798335.1 Planctomycetaceae bacterium
CGAGCGATTGATTCCACCCATGTTTCGTTTCCAAACGGACTGCCACGTTTTATACTCAAGCGAACGGCTTCAAGTTCCTTGTCAGTAAGCGGCTCATTCACACGGTTAACCCAGTTAGGCAAACGCGCAAGCGGCCATGCGGAAAGTAGTCTAGGGTCCGGTTCAGGGGTGGTGAGCCACCGGAAGAGAGAACCCCAACGCCACTGTTCGGCACGATTGACCAAGTTGGCACGCAGGGCATTACGCTCGACATAACGTGCAATCACAAAAAAATGCTCGTCATCTTGGATCGGAAAGCTTTTGAAGCGACCTTGGTAGACATGCCCTTCGCCGGAAGTCCCATAGTGGGCATGATATCGTTGAGTATGCGTCAATGTAACCCAACGCAAAAAGTTGCTCATACCACCGTTTTCAGTCGGTCGCAGCACAAAATGCCAGTGATTAGACATCAATTGATAAGCCAAAATCTGGCAAGGGTATCGTTCTAAGCCTTCCGCAAGAATTCGCTCGAAAGCGTGAAAGTCGGCATCTTTCTTGAAAATGACACTCTTGGCGTTTCCACGGTTCAAAGCGTGGTAGAGGCAGTGGGCTTCATCGGCTCGTTTTGGTCTGAGCATGGGAACAGGATAACATGCCCTCACTTAGTAATCAATGACTCCTGACACCTTTGTTTACCTCTGACACCTTTGTTTACCTCTGTGCGGTGAACAAAGGCTCTCACTCCCGGACTTGCACCAGGAAGTGAAACCAACCAGAATAGGTCTTCAATTGGTTGGAGATTTTGCGTGTGACCGGTTTTATGGTGCCGCCGTTAGTCATTCAACTTCCTTTCCCAAGTGTCAACGCTTCTCGAAACCTGCCTTGCTAGACACAATCCGATTCGAAACGTTTGGCGACAAGCATGAGCTCCTTGATCCGATTGTTGTTGTTCTTTGTTGCCGCGCAACTCGCGACGTTGTGTCATTTGTCAGCGGAAGAGCCAGTCGATTTCAATCGCGATGTCCAACCGATTCTAGCAAGCCATTGTATTGAATGCCACGGGCCGGATTCGGCCGCGCGTAAGGGCGATTTGCGGCTGGATCTTGGAGACGGACTTGGGGACGATCGAGGCGGTTACCGAATTCTAGCGCCCGGACAACCGGAGGCGAGTGAATTGGTCGCTCGAATCACGCACGCCGATCCCGAGTCAAGAATGCCACCACCGGAATTCGCGAAGAAGACGCCGCTAAAGCAGCAAGAAATCGAGACTCTCAGGCGTTGGATCACAGAAGGTGGTGAGTATGCACCGCATTGGGCCTACGTTCATTCGCGAAGGCCGCCCTTGCCAAAGGTTTCCAATGAGAGTTGGCCAAGAAATGCCATCGATAATTTCATCTTGAGTCGGCTTGAAAAGAGTGACATACGTCCATCCTTCGAGGCAGATAAAGCAACGCTGATTCGCCGCGCGACCTTGGCATTAACTGGACTCCCACCGTCGATCGACGAAGTCGACTCATTTATCGCGGATGATTCGGCCGACGCTTTCGAAAAAGTAGTTGATCGTCTATTGTCGTCTCCCCGTTGTGGTCTTCATATGGCGCTAGCATGGTTGGATGCAGCGCGCTACTCTGATAGCAGCGGATACCAGGCAGACTGGGAACGCTACCAATGGCCTTGGCGGGATTGGGTTGTCGATGCCTTCAATCGCAACATGCCGTTCGATCAATTCACAGTCGAACAACTCGCGGGAGACATGCTTCCGAATGCGACCATAGCTCAACAGATTGCCACCGGCTTTAACCGCAACCATCGGATCAATGACGAAGGGGGCAGCTTGGACGCTGAGTTTGAGGTGGAATATGTCGTCGACCGTGTCGATACCACGGCAACCGTCTGGCTCGGGCTCAGTGCAGGATGCGCTCGGTGTCACGATCATAAATATGATCCTTTGTCGCAAAAAGAGTTTTATGGACTCTATGCTTATTTCAACAATGTTCCTGAGAAGGGGATCGATGGCCGCATAGGTGCTGCGAAGCCATTTGTTGAGATATCGAACGAGCGGTCCGTCGTGGAACTGGAGAAGCGGAAAGCGCATCTCACCGAGCTTGAGAAAACAGTAGAAGCCGGAGATGGCCCAGAAACTCGAGGCAAAGTGCAGATCGCGAATCTCAAGAAAGAGATCAAGTGGCTTGAGCGTCACACAAAGGGAATGGCAATGATCATGCAGGAACTCCCAACACGACGACCGACCTACTTGCTCAAACGCGGCGACTACCAACAGCCTGACAAGAGCGAGGACATCCCGCCGAGCCTGCCCGTCGTCTTCAAGCGTACCAGCGCAACGGAGAATTCACCTCGGGACCGCTTAGAGCTTGCTCAATGGATTGTCGGTCCCGACAACCCCTTAACAGCTAGAGTCACCGTCAACCGTCTTTGGCAACATCACTTTGGGGTGGGCATTGTTCGCACCTCAGAAGATTTTGGAACGCGTGGAGAACGTCCATCCCATCCGGAGCTGTTGGATTGGCTTGCTACCGAGTTTACACGTGTCAGCTGGGACCTCAAGGCAATGCACCGGCTCATCTTGACGAGCGCGACGTTCCGACAAGCTTCAAAGGTCGATGTTAAGATCGCGGCGCTAGATCCGATGAACCGACTTCTGGCGCGCGCACCTCGAATGAGGCTCAGCGGGATAGCGATTCGAGACCAGGCGCTTTCTGTTGCGGGCCTCCTCTCCGAGCGACAGGGTGGGCAATCGGTGAAAGTGTATCAACCCTCTGGTCTATGGGAGGAGCTTTCCTTTGGCTCTGGAAAAACCACCCTCGATTTCTACGAACAAGATCACGGGGAGAACCTCTACCGTCGCAGTCTTTATACATTCTGGAAACGCACGGTCGCTCCTCCACAGCTTTCGATCTTCGACGGCGGCGGTCGCGAAGCTTGTCGGGTCCGCAGCGACACAACGAATACGCCGATGCAGGCGCTCAATCTTCAGAACGACGTCACCTTCATCGAGGCTGCCCGACACCTTGCACAACGGATGATCCGCGAGGGTGGACAAACTCTGTCGAGCCAGATCACGTACGGCTGGCGTCTAGCATTGGGACGAAAACCGAATACCGACGAACTGGAGGTACTGATCTATGCAGCCACCAAACATCGCGAGACGTATGCCAATTCAAAGAAGGACGCTCTCAAGCTTCTAAGCAATGGTGAGTCCTCGCGCGATGACTCGATTCCCTCGCATGAACACGCGGCATTGACAGTGGTGGCGCTAACCCTTTTGAATCTCGATGAGGCGATCACTCTAGAGTGACCCCAACAACACCATGAAACCAAATCCTCATATAGGTCCGACATCATCGAGTCACAAGAACATCCCGCCACTCGATCTCGGACGACGCCAATTCCTTCTGCAAAGCGCCACCGGTATGGGAGTGGCTGCCCTTTCCACGATTTTCCCGACAAAGGGGTTCGCAGCTAACAGTGACGGGCTGCCTGGGGTTCCTCATTTTGCCCCCAAGGCAAAGCGCGTCATTTTCCTCTTTCAAAGCGGGGGGCCGTCACAGATGGATCTATTCGATCCCAAGCCGCAGATGGAGGAATACTTTGACCAAGAGATCCCTGATAGTGTTCGCATGGGACAGCGCATCACCACGATGACCTCGGGACAGAAGCGGTTTCCCGTGGCACCGTCGATGTTCAAGTTCCAACAGCACGGGAACAGCGGCCAGTGGCTCAGTGAACTTCTACCGCACACGTCGACCATCGCCGACAAGATATGCATCGTGAAATCGATGGTGACACAAGCGATCAATCACGATCCGGCGATGACTTTTTTTCAAACAGGCTCTCAAATTTCGGGGAGGCCGAGTATTGGAGCTTGGGCCAGCTACGGCTTGGGCAAGGAAAACGAGGACCTCCCCGCATTCGTCGCGATGACATCGCGCGGCAAGGGTGGCGTGCAGCCGTTGGCCGACCGTTTATGGGGAAGTGGATTCCTCCCCACGACCCACCAAGGAGTCAAATTTCGTGGTTCCAGCGACCCGGTTCTCTATTTGAATGATCCTGCTGGAATCTCGCGAGATGTAAAGCGTGAAATGCTTAGCAATCTTGGCGCACTCAACGGCAAGCGTCTTGACGCGGTCGGTGATCCTGAAATCGCAACTCGGATAGCGCAATATGAATTGGCCTTTCGGATGCAAGCGTCGGTGCCAGCGTTGACCGATCTTACCACGGAGTCGCAATACATTCTTGAGCTCTATGGACCGGATGTGACCAAGCCGGGGTCCTATGCATCGCAATGCCTTCTTGCGCGAAGATTGATTGAGCGAGGGGTACGCTTCGTACAACTGTTCCATATTGGTTGGGACCAACACGGAAACTTGCCAAAAGACATACGGAACCAATGTCACGACACGGATCAACCGTCCGCAGCGCTGGTCAATGATCTCGCCGCACGCGGGTTGCTCGACGAGACCTTGGTTGTTTGGGGCGGGGAGTTCGGACGCACTACGTACTGTCAAGGGGAACTGAATCGCGACAAATACGGTCGCGATCACCATCCAAGATGCTTCTCCGTTTGGATGGCTGGCGGCGGTGTCAAACCTGGCATCAGCTACGGCAAAACGGACGATTTCTCCTATAACATCGTCGAGAACCCTGTTGAAGTCCACGATCTCCATGCGACAATGCTTCATCTTCTCGGAATTGATCACAAGCGTCTTACGTTCCGCGTCCAGGGAAGAGACCACCGTTTAACCGACGTCCACGGCCGAGTCGTGAAGGAATTGTTAGCGTAGTGCGTTGTAACTGCTAAGAATTAGGGCATCCCGATCCAGCGAGTTTCGCAATAGCACGTATCCATGTTCGCTAAAACTGGCACGCAGTGCGGGTGGATCTTCGATCAACGAAGTGGCTTCTGTTAATGGTCCAAGAAGCTCAGCCGGAACAGGTTGCCTTTGCGAGAAACTGAGCGACATGA
>SYJV01000092.1 GCA_005798335.1 Planctomycetaceae bacterium
CAGATAGTTTCTTACCAATACAAGCCCGAAGCGCAAGCGAGTGTATGCCAGGATTGACGCACTCGCTTGCGCTTCGGGCTTGTATTCGCTTAGGCCTTGGTAAATTCCCATCTGCCGCTCGCCTAAGATCTAATCCTTTTCCGACTGCCGTGGAAACAGTTTGAACATCTGCTCGGCTATACATAGCGTAGCGCGCCGTTCTTAGTTGCAGCGTCACTGCCAATAGGAGTAACGGCTCCGCTTGCATATTAGGGACTGCGTAGCTCTATTTTCCGGCGTGTTCGAGCGGCCGGCGCGCCAGTTGTCTAAGCGTGATCCAAGTTCCGATCCCGAGCGCACCGTATATGGCCAAGGTAGCCATAAAGACGATGTGTGTCTGATCGGAATTTGTTACCGCATCAGCAGTCTTCATCCAGCCTTGAACGATCCAGGGCTGGCGGCCGACCTCGGTCACGACCCATCCGGCTTCCAGCGCAATTACGCTAAGCAGACCGCTGGGAAGTGCGGCATACAAGAATTTACTGGACAGAGGGCGACGCGACCGAAAAATCACCCAATGAAAATAGTACAGAGCCAAACCAAGGAGCAATACGCCGCAGGCAACCATTAATTGAAAGGCCGTATGCACGACGATGACCGGCGGCTGTACGTCTACGGGAAACTCCTCCAAGCCGACCACTTCTTGATGAAAATCGCCATGCGCTAAGAATGATAGAAGGTAGGGAATACGAAGGCCCCAGGCGATTTGCCGCGTCTGCTGATTCGGAACGCCACCCACCAACAATGACGCACTGCTTTCGGTATGAAAATGGGATTCCATCGCCGCGAATTTTACTGGCTGGTACTGAGCCACGACTTTGGCCGACCAGTCGCCGACAATAAGTTGCACCGGAGTGATCGCACAGGCCATGGCGAGGCTGATCCGCAGGGCAAGCCGTTCGTACTCTCGATCAGCAACGAAGAGTATTCGCCAAGCGTAATACGAAGCGCTGCAAAAACCGCTGGTCATCAGCGCCGCGAGGATCATGTGAGTGGTCTGCGCGCCCATCGCTGGATTGAACATAGCCCGCAGCGGCTGGGGGTTGATCGGCCGGACACCGTCCCAGTCAAACCCTTGCGGTGAGTTCATCCAGGCATTCGCGGTAACCACAAACCACGCCGATGCTATTCCCGCCAGGGCTATTGGAACGGCGGTCCACCAATGAACCAATGGTGGCAGCCGCTGGCGACCATAAATGTAAATTCCAACAAAGATCGCTTCTAAAAAGAACGCAAAACCTTCGAGAGTGAAAGGCAAGCCAATAACACTGCCCCAGGTCCCCATAAATCCCGGCCAAAGTAATCCCAACTCGAACGACAGCACTGTGCCTGTTACCGCTCCCACGGCGAACAAGACCGCAAACGACTTGGACCAACGATACGCCAATTCACCAGCAACCGCGTTTCCTCGCAACGCTAGCGCATGTGCGGCCAAGAGGAGTATTGGAAAGCCAACTCCGAAGCAAGCCAAGATAATATGAACACCCAGCGTCAGAGCCATCTGCCAGCGAGCGAGGAGCAAGTTCAGAGTTCCATCCGCAATCACCATTATTGAAGGTTCCATTGGTAGTCCCATTGGCCTGAGCGAACAAAAATAATTGCGATTCACTCCAACTTTAGAATCAAAATCTGTGATGACTGTGATTCTTGGTAGCGATAATTTTACCGAAAAACTGTCGGAGCGAACCTCAGCAATTTCAGTCGAACAAGTCCGTGCACTGTACCGTTGGGGTGGCGATCGAAAACTCCGAGGGTATGCTGTAGCGACAATTCATGTATTTACTGGATTTTGTGGAAGCACTTGACAATATGAACTCGTTCGCCATGCGTCCTTTGAGTTATCCGTGGTTTGTTGTCGCTCTGCTTTTTCCAGTCGCTCTATTGAATTATCTCGATCGTCAGATGCTGGCAACGATGAAGGGCTCGATGGTTGCAGATATTCCCTCGATTGCCAATTTAGCCGATTGGGGATGGGTCTTGGGGTGCTTTAAATGGACCTACGCATTTCTCAGCCCCTTCGGCGGCTTCGTCGCCGATCGATTGAACCGTCGGTATGTGATTACTCTCAGCTTGCTCGTTTGGTCGATGGTCACATGGCAAACCGCTTACGCCCAAACGTATCATCAATTGCTGATCTTGCGAGCCTTGATGGGGATCAGCGAAGCCTTCTATATTCCAGCCGCGTTGGCTCTGATTACCGACTTGCATGCTGCGGACACTAGGTCGCGGGCAGTGGGATTGCACCAAGTGGGAATCTATGTCGGCCAAATACTCGGAGGATTCGCGGGATACGTGGCCGATGCGCCGGCATACGGTTGGAGATGGATGTTTACCACCTGTGGAATGGTTGGAGTGGTGTATGCGATACCGTTGTGGATGTTACTGCGCAATCCCGTCCGCGCCGAGAGCTCACAGGAAATCGCTAGGAATCAACCGGCGGTACTTCGCCAACTTCTTTCAAACTGGAACTTCCTACTGTTGGTACTGTATTTCACCTTACCGGCTATCGCGGGCTGGGTCGTTCGTGATTGGATGCCCGCCATTCTTCGCGAGAAGTTTTCGCTTGGGCAAGGCAGCGCTGGGGTTAGTGCTATCTTGGTCGTTCAACTGGCTTCCATCGTCGGAGTCATAATCGGCGGAGCGCTGGCGGATCGATGGATGCGGCACACCGACCGAGGTCGAATATTTACCAGCGCTATTGGAATGTCTCTGTTCCTACCGGCTCTGTTTTCGATCGGCAATGCCGAAACACTGGCGATCGCCATCGTTGGATTGATCGTGTTCGGATTGGGCTGGGGATTATTTGATTGCAACAACATGCCGATTTTGTGCCAGATTACGCGGCCCCATTGCCGCGCTACTGGTTACGGAATCATGAATCTCGTCAGTATCTCATGCGGCGGTTTAGGAGATGTGGCCTTTGGTGCTCTGCGCGACCGAGATGTGCCGCTCAATCTCATATTCGGTGCGTTTGCTGCAGTGGCACTGTTGTCGGTATATATCGTGCTGAAGATCAAGCCTAGTCGACAGCCAGATTCGTAGTTGATATCAAGCAAAGCGATTCGCGGTCTGCTATGGACGCGCCTGGCATACATCTCACGGCCCGTCTTGGGCTGCGCCCAGCGCAGCGGAATACAAGTTTTGCAATGCGGTAGTCAGAAGCTGGATAGCTTGCAGAGGAATCGCCGCGAGGCTTCATCTTGATGAAAATCTAACAATCGCAGGGGTTATAGCCTGTGCAGTTTGCGCATATTGCAAATTCGGACTTGTTTAGCCAACCAGCACATTGAGCAACTATCGAAGCTAGCTCTAGTTGGATAATTGCGATATTCGATTTATCGGGAAGTACCCGCAAATCACTTGTATTCGCGAAAAGCTAGCAAGACTTGGCTGAACAATCGCTAACAGCTCGCCAAATCGGCGGCGGTTTTGCAACTGCCCATTAGGACCCGACTTCCAATGACATCGCAGCAACACTATGGTCGGGACCGGCGCGGAAATAGTAATCGTGGCAGTGATTTCCGGGCCGGTCCTTGGTTAAGCATCTGTCTCGTTTGGGCCGCCTGGTGCTCTAGCTGGAACTTGCTGCATGCCTCCGACGCGGCCGTAAGCCTAGAGCATCGAGAGCCGCGTTTACAAGTTGTTACAGCGGAGGCCATCAAGGCATTGCAGCCGAGGCTTCCTGACGCCTACCCAAGCGTGCCCGGTCCAATGATCGCGTGTCGCGCTGCAGGGCGCTGGATGCCATCGCAGTTGCTGCGTCAACGAGCGAAGACCATTGAGGAAGTTTATTGCGATCAGAATCAATGCAGCCGAGATGCTGCACGAGCAATCGCGACATTTTTGCGATATCAAGCCTGTGCGCAAGAGGACTCAGGAGCCAGTGCGGCACTCAAAGCATATTATTCGCGAGTGGCGATCAAAGAGCAGCTTCACTTGGCCCAACAAGGAACCAACCTGCTAGATCAGCATTCCGAGTCAATCGAAACTCTGTTCAAGCAAGGATTGGGGAGCATTGACAAGGACCCCAGCGAGCTGCTGCGTCGCAAGATCGAATTGGAGGATCAGCGGATCGTCGCGAGGCGCACCGATGCTCAATTGCGCTCCGCGCTATGTCAACTTGCCGACGTCGATTTTGATTTGGAACACACGCAGATCGAATCGTTGGACGTGCATCAGCAATCAATAACTTGCGAAGGACTTTGCCAAATCGCCGTGCAACAACGACTAGACTTGCGAGCCTGGGAATGCCTTTGCAATGGCATTAACGATTGCTCGGCCGAGATGTTCGCCCAAACTCTGACACCCATGGTCGGCGGCGTGACCTTGAGTTTGCCAAACTTGTGTTTTCTCGACAAATTGATGATGCGCCGCAATTCATGCTTGACCGTAAACGTACGCAAGGAAATCAGCCTGGCGCACCAGCAACTTAAACGTCGAATCGAACGCTCAGTCCACGAAGATTGCCTTGCACTACAGGCGGCCTATCAACGCATAGAATTGGCTGACCAGATCGTTCACTCGCTAGAGCGGCGAATTGATCAATTGGCGGCTTTAGACGCGAAAGGCGAAAGCGCGGCGATCCATTTGTTCGATGCTCGTGGCAAACTGGCGATATCGAGATCGACAGCCGTCCAACGTCGGTTAGAAGCTCGCTTGGCCGAGATTGACGTTGCGGAAGAAGTTGGCGGATTGGCTTGCCGATGTTGCGAAAACGTTCCCTGGTTGCTCACCGGAGTGGAAACATCGCCGTAAAACTCGCCAATCAACGATCGAATTGAATGCAAATTAACCAAAAAAGGCTTCCAAGTCGCGAGAGTTGCTACTTGGAAACCTCATTCAATGCTATCGAATCACCGATCAGCGGCGCGTTGATTGCGTCGATTATCGCGGAGCAGCAGTCAATCGCTTTACTGCCGGTCCAGTGATCTTGGCCGCAATTGTCTGCACATAGCGTAGATCGTCGGTGCTCAAGCGTCGCAGCGGTACTGTGCAAAACTTGCCGTTGTCCTTCAGCAGTCGCACTTTAGTTGTGTCGATTACTACTAAACGGCCGGCGACTTGGAAGTTACCAGTATTGTCGCGCCAAGTGCGAACACCAGCCAGCCGGTTCAGTTCATCACCAGCGGTAATTGAACTCGATTTCGGACTTCCGAACAGCGAGTCGATATCGATCGACGGTGTCGATTGAGAATTGTTCTCGGTGTTCTCAGGTGCTGTTGGTTTGGTATCTAGCGAGGTGGGAGCGCCAGCAGGAACTTCCGCAGGTGCGGCATCGGCCGCTGGAGCAGCATCGGCAGCAGCATCGGCAGCAGCATCGGCAGCAGCAGGTGCTTCAGCAGGAGCATCAACAGCAGCGGGAGCTGCAAACAAATCGTCAGCGGCGGCGGGCGCTGCGTCAGCGGCAGCAGGAGCAGCGTCGGCGGCAGGTGCGCCAAATGGGTCAGCAGCAGGGGCATCTGCAGCAGGGGCTGGTTCAGCAGCAGGTGCAGCTTCACCAGCGGCTGCGCCAAACGGATCTGCGGCCGGAGCTGCTGGTTCGGCAGCGGGTGCTCCGAATGGATCCGCAGCAGGTGCTGCAGGCTCGGCTGCGGGAACAGCAGCTTCAGCGGCAGGCTCTACTGCAGGAGCTGCTGGATCGGCGGCGGGAGCAGCAAACGGATCCGCTGCGGGTGCCTCTGCATTAGGTGCCGCTGCATCGGGAGCCGGCGCACCGAATGGATCGGCAACTTCCGCGGGAGCGGCTGGCTGGGCTGGAGCTGGTTCAGCAGGCGCGGGTTCAGCCGGTACTGCTGGTTCAGCAGGCGCGGGTTCAGCCGGTGCTGCTGGTTCGGCTGGCATCGGTTGTTCCGCAGGAGGTGCGGGCTGTTCCGCTGGAGGCGCTGCTTCCGTGTTTTTGGGTTCTACCGCAGGGGTTGTATCTGACGGCGATGCATCTTTAGGTTGTTCGACTGGCGCTGTTTCTGCTTTGGGCACTTCAACGACTGACGGCTCTGCATGTAGCTCTGTATGAGGTGCGACCGGACTGGAATCAGTCGATGATGCAGAAGATATCCCGGCTGCTTCGCAGCAGGATGCCGTTGGTGCTGGGCAACATGCCGGAGCAGTGCACGCGGGTGCAGCCGGCGTTGTACAAGCCGGCTGGCAACAATCATTTTCAACTACAATACATGCAGGCGCGCAACAAGACGATGCAGCTCGACATCCGTGAAGTTTGCCCAACAAGCCTCTTAATCCTCGCCCGGCTAAAGCAGGATTAAAAGTCAATAAAACCGTCAAGGACGCTACCAACGAGCAGCGCACCCAATACGAAAATCGTTTCGACATTTCCCATTCCCCCCACGCAAAATCGTTTCAATTTCTCGGAATTACAGAGTTAAATCGGTCGGAAACTTCTGAACATGCTAGTCACTCAGGGCAATTTAGGCAAGCAACACTGAGTTGGCCGGCGCTTTTGTACTCAAGTTCTATTCGGACCTGGGATCATATCCCGCATCACTGCCCCCAGATGTGAGTATTTTAATTGCTGGGCTTTCCTGGCCGGAACGGGTAAAGCTATGCTGTTCGCAACGACCTTCCTGCCCAATAGTGCCATCTACAGAGAATTTAGCAAGTTTGCTTAACGCAAATTTTTGTGGTTTCATTGGAATTTGGGAGACCTGTAGCGTTCGCGGTTGCCATTGTCCAGGTTGGTAGATGTCAGAGCTGCCATGCTAATACGATTATTGCGCAAAACGATCAGCCATTGGAGCCTGGAACAAAAATCTTTGTTGTTTTTTGGTTCGGGACTGCTGGTTTCGATTTGTATTTCGTTTTGGTTTATTCAGAACATCTCCGAAGGGTTGGTTCTCGAAACTACGCGCCAAGCTGCGCGGGACCATGCTGGATTTCAAATCGCGCGGCGTCATTATGTGCGCGGCAGTGACGCCGGTAATGAGCTCAGTTCCGCTCCATCCTCATCGGGGTTTTGGGTCGACCCATCTAGATTTTCCGGCCAACCGTTTTCCGCGCAGGCTCTCGAAGCGCTCAGCAAGCTTCTAGTGGACAATCCCAACTACGAAGTACGAATCTTGATGCCAGAGAATTCCCCGGCGTATGAACATCTGCACAGCGCCGTTACGGCTATCGGTTCGGATCGCGACATAATAAATGTGCTAGAGAAACGCTATCGCGATCGCTGGCGAGAACGCGAAGCGGAGATCCGCAAAGCGGCGATTGAAGCTGAAAAGCAATCTACCGGGACGATAGCACAAACGGCAACGAATCAGACAGTCAGCGTCGGTAGCGAATCGCTGATATTCGACGAACGCACTGATAATGACAGGTTCTACTATTACCACATCGTGCCGTTCGATCGTTCCCCACGTTGCATCGAATGTCATTTCGACAAGACTCTTTCGCCACCCAGCGCTCGTGCGCGGCCAATTTCCATCGGCGATGGAATGACTTCGGAACAATCCTTTGCGGCGGATGTAGCGCCCTTTCGCGTAGTTCGAGTTTCTATACCTTATGAAACTACGCGGGCCAGCGCCGCAAAAATGTTGGCGTACATGATCGCGATCGCCATGGTCACAGTCGCGGCGACGTTGCTGACCTTTCATTTCATATTGCGCAAATTAGTAATTCGCCCCTTGCAATACCTTCGAAACGTTAGCGACGAGATCAGCCGCGGGAGATACAATTTGCGCGCCGAGATTGGCACCGATGACGAATTTCATGAACTGGCAGAAGCGTTCAATCGAATGTTGAGGCACTGGACTGAGAGTCAAGAACAGCAGCGCAGTTTGAATCAAGAATTGGACGTTAAAGTCGATCAATTGGCGCAAGCCAATTTCAAACTGTATGAAGCCAATCGTCTGAAGAGCGATTTTCTGGCCAATATGAGTCACGAATTGCGGACGCCGCTGAACAGTATCATCGGCTTTTCTGACGTGCTGCACGACATCAGCTCGCTGACCGACAAACAAAAGCGCTATGCGGCAAACATTCAGAAGAGTGGTCGATTATTGTTGGAGATGATTAATGACATATTGGATCTAGCGAAAATTGAAGCTGGAAAAATGCAAGTTCGTCCAACGAGTTTCGATGTCGGACATATCGTCCACTCGCAATGTGACATGATGCGCAGTTTGTCCGAAGAAAAGAACATCGACTTGCAAATTGATGTCGACAAACAGCTCGAACCGGTATTTCAAGACCAACCCAAGATTCAACAGTTGCTTACCAACCTGTTGTCCAATGCGATCAAGTTTACGCCCGAAGGAGGTTTGATCAACGTAAGTGTCGGAGCCGACGACTTGGAGAATTTTTTCATCGCCGTGCAAGACACGGGAGTTGGAATCCCAGAATCGGAATTCGAGATCATTTTTGAAAAGTTTCGCCAGAGTTCCACTTTGCTGGATGGCGACAACTTAACGCGGCGACATTCCGGCACCGGATTGGGTTTGTCGATCGTGAAAGAACTATGCAAGCTGCTCGGTGGTGAAATCAAACTGTCCAGCGAAATAGGTCGCGGCAGTACGTTTCGCGTCGTGCTGCCTATGACTTATCACTCGACATTCGAAAATGTCGCCGGACAGGTGCCGTGAGTGCCGCAATCCCGCCGATACTCAGCAGCGCCATACTTGATGGTTCCGGGACGGCGGTTAAGGTCAGACCTTTCAACATGTTTGTTTTCGTTTTTTTAGGAGTTTAGCAACGGAGACGTGGCTCCCATTTTTGCATCGTTTTCGTGGGGGTTGTTTTTTCTTAGGACCACGTACGCTTTTGCGATAATTCTTGACGTCTAC
>SYJV01000093.1 GCA_005798335.1 Planctomycetaceae bacterium
AATGCGCTAAACCTCGCCGCAATGCACCCTACGCTTTCGGCACTAACCAATCCCCTTTTTTCCGTTAGCCCAGTGGCTAGAAATTCCACTTGCCGTTGAACCAAGACAGACCCTTGGCTCATAGTCGGTGACGATCTCATTATTTGACTGCATAATCACGCGCGACTTCCAAATCTTTTGCGCCAGTGACTTCGAAAAAGTTTGCGCGAATGCTCCCCACACGTTGTCGCGCTCGGTCGGACTACCAAAGGTGCCGCGGAGCATGCCAAGATTCCACGTCGAACCATTAAGTGTTCGGACGATGTCGATGTACTGCGCATCCTCGTATTTGGGCGTGTTCATCAACGCCGGATTGTTATGTACACTAACGTTGTAGGAACCAGGAGACTTGCTATCGGGAACGAGTTTATAAGCACTTCCCTCGAGATCAATGCCGATGATCTTCTCATCCAAGGTGCTACCGTCAGAAGCTCCAAAATCATTTGCGAAGGTGCGCCGCGCGACGTAGACGTCTTGTTCTTCCAAATTGTCGTCATAGTATGGTTGTGCGGCAAAATCGTATGGCGTCGGTTGTTGCGGTTGGATTTTGGATGAAAAATTATTGTCGATATTAAATTGACCGACTTCGAAACGATCAATCGATAACGCAGTCCCGACCGACTCTACGCCTATGAAACGCGTATTCACAACGGTATTTGGGTAGAGCGGGAAAGACGTAGAAGCGACAGCTTCCCCATCAATGAACAGATCCAATCGCTCGCCATTCGCTCCACTCCAAGGCACTAGGCGGAGTTCAATTTCGAAAGCTTCGCCAGCGTTCAGATCCGGCCAAGCAGCACCCTGGTGTAGGGCGAATGGATACGACTTGCCGCTCGCATTGCCAACCAACCAGGAGTCGGTTCCGCTGACATTTGCCTCAACAAAGAAACGGTTGGCGGGCAATTGCTGTCCATTCCACGGATCGATGCCAAACGCCACGCGAAAACTCTGATTGAAATTCTCTCCAAGGTTCTCAACGGTTATTCGCGACTTAAAGACCCAATTGAACAGTCCTGGCTCTCGCGCTGGATTGCCTTCTTCGAACTTCTTGTAGTGGGCGTCATCGAAAGTCAGATACTGATGTGCATCCAACAGTGCATACGCCGATGAACTCTTCGATGTGGGCACAAAGTTAACTGAGTCGGAATCGATGGTCCAACCAGGTGATTTCTTTACAAACGCAGAGTCATTGCCAAGACCGTTATTGCCCATCAAACGCGATGTGAGGACTGTGGAGAAGACGACATCGTCGAGTCGATCGTCTACGTTGCCGATCAGTGATTTGGTTACTGATTGTTGCCGGTTGTAGTCGTACAGCGAAACATGGTCGTCGCTGATTAGCACAACCGATGGCGTAACACCCGTTCGAAATTCGTACGCAAACTGAGCCTGTTGGCCAATTTTGTCTGGTTGTGGATCATAGATTCTCTCGAGCGCATGGTAACCAAGTTCATAAGTATCCGTGGGATAAACTGGACTTGCAGAACGCAGAGCCCATTTCAACTGATCAACGTTGCCCCACAAATGGGACTCGTTGGTCGCAAGTGGAATCTGGTGTACGACTTGTTTGGATTCATCAAGTGGCGCTTGAGGGTCGACGTTGCCAATCGCGATTGAAAACCTAGGATCCGTCAGTTGAGCCGATGTGTGGAACACCACCAGCCCATATCTGTTATTCGTTACCCCAAGTTTATTCAGTGATGACTCGATCTGGTCGACAACACTGTCGCCACCGGAGGATAACCAATCCAAAGCGTCATTCATGGAACCCGTCAAGTCAATTGCCAGAATGACATCTGCTGACATAGTGCCAAGATTTGCAGGATCAATGGAAACCGACACTTTTACTTGTTGTCCATCACCAAGTTTCAAAGACAAGTAGTCAGGATTCACTTTCTCATTGTTTGCGAATCCAGAGAGGTTGGGCGGCAGTTGGTAACTTACCGCGGGCTCGCTGGTGATAACCGGCGCGCTGTTGCCAGGTTGGCCGATGACGAGTACCGAATTCGTGCGTCGCGTGGGTGCGTGAAATCCATCGCTGACCAGTTCTTCAAACTGCACGACCTTACCGGCCAGTTCGGCTGGTGGATTCCAGGTGTAAATGCCGCGTTGATCGAGTCCGCTGTTGATGTATTGGAATTGAAATCCGTGGGACTCACCGGACGTATAACCAGCCGGCCAGGTAATCGTGCCGATGGAGAATTTCAAAACGTCGCCGTCACTATCGCTGGCAGTGGATTCGTAACGATTTATTGCTCCCGCAGCAGCTTCGGACATAGGAACCGACGTAAACTCGGGCGCGATGTTGTGAAATGGCGTCACGAACAATTTGAATTCTTGGAAAGCAAATGCACCCCCTTCATCGACCGCTTTGACGCGCACCAAGTGACTGCCGATATTGCTGATGGACGGCGCCCAGTTGATCAATCCCGTCTGAGAATTGATGGTCATACCGGACGGAGCGAAGGGCAGTTCATAGGTGATGGCGTGATTCTCTGGATCGGTTGCCTCGACATCATAGATATACAACTGGCCACCATGCACGTCTTCTTTGGGTGGAGAAGTGGTGACGGGCGAAAAATTCGGAACTGATACGTCGAGTTCAAAAAACTGCCGTGTCTCGTTGTTGGCACTATCCCGAACGGCCACCACAACCGGAACGGTACCTGTATCGGCGCTGGTTGGTAGCCATGTCAATAGTCCGGATGATAAATCTACAGTCATCCCCTGAGGACCAGCCTCCAAATGATAGGTCAACCCGTTTTGTTCAAGGTCGTATGCATCGAGTTGATAGTTAAATCGCGTTTCAACGGACGCAATCAAGGGGGGCTTAGACCGAATGACTGGAGGAAAGTCTAGGGGAGTCGGCGGAACGTACTTTGCTCCATGAACCGAAAGTAGCAGAGTGGCCGTCTTGCCGTTAACTGTGTAGGGGATTTCTACGTCGTCAACAAATCCAATTGGAGCACTATAAAACAGAACATTATTTAACATCGACGCTCCTGGGTGTGTCGTCGTCGCCCATTGGCCATTCCTGCCAGTGTCATTGGCCGCGACCCCCAGGCCCTCTAGAATAAAATCCACTGTCGTCGAGTTATGGTCGTTCCAAACGCGGTACCCTTTGTCAAGTCCATTGTAGCTGTCACTCGAACCTCCCGAGCGTGTCCACGCGTCGCTGAGCATAAATTTGCGAGTACTCTCGTTATCGTTGACCGCGTTATGCGGGACTCCAATGGTTACCGTTATTTCAGCTCGATTTGTAACATTTTCTACGTATCCGATTCGCCCATCGACAGCTACAATTTCATAAGTAAGCTTAAATTCGCCACCACTGAAACCGCCACCGTCAAATCGTAAGTCACCATTCGGGTCAAGGGAAAAAACGCAGTCAAAGGAAAAATGCCCATAGGGACTACACCCAATCAGGCGTGTATATATGGCACGGCCAGCAGAATCTCGAGGCGCAAGACCCACCTCGCTGGGCAGTTCCAGAAAGTCGTCATTATCTAAGACGTTTCCCAAGACTACGGCTTTACCTAAGGGGAAAGGCACCTGAGCGGAACCATAAACGTCTTTTTGGGCAACCGGAGCGTCGGCAACACTATCTGGATTGAAGGCTATTGATGTAATAACTTGATTAAATTTCTTGGTCTGAATAGCTGCTGCCTCAACAAAGCGAGTTGCATTGTAACCCAATTCCAGTTGGAAATTATCTCTGTATACAAACGGAAAATCAATTTGCACTCGTCCACTCGGAAATGAGTTCACGGAATCCTTTAATGGCTCGCCCCCATCGGAAATACACGGATAGGAATTTGCATTGACTTGCGGTCCCTGTTTGTAATAAGTTCGATCCGCAATGACACAGTATCGTCCAAAACCATCAAACGTGCGATCAAAAAGTCGCGATGATAGGCTTACAGCATCAGCACCTATGATTTGGTCGTTCTCCAATACCGACTGGGAAAGAAACGCCAAGCCACCACTAGGAGCCGTAAAGAAATCCTCGACTTGATCATTGCCAGAATTGATCACACTGATGTCGATTCTACCTGCAAGCACTTGTGACGAAGATATTACTCTGAAAGTGAAATTATCACGACCGACAAATCCTTCTCGTGGAAGATACTTCCATCGCCCGTCAGTATAAAGCTTGAATTTTCCATGCTCAGGAAGTCGGTCCGGAACAAAACTCGGAAAGCCTCCTCCATTCCATGTTATCTGACCTTCAAAAGTGTTATTACTGTAAATATTTTGACCTGTATAGAAATGCCATAAATCAAAGACATAAGTTGGATATGCGGGTGGCAGCGTTATTGTGCTGGGATCAATGGGCCCAGACACGTTGGTGACGGTTGCAATCCCCGTCTCGTCTACCCAAGGCGAAGTTACATTTAAGTACAGTTCGGTTCTTCTTGGACCGCTAGTGTTGGTTATTATCGAAAGTGAATTCGATGTAGTCCCAGCGGGAAACAGCCAGGTCCCTTGGACTGAGAAAGTGCTATCTTGACGACTAAAGACTTGATAGTGAACATCGAAATCGAAGGAAACTGGGTGGGCGATAGCCACATCGAACGTTGCAAGTTGTCCAGCATTGACGGATGGCGAGGAAACGAAGATATCCGGTAGCTTTTCATCTTCGATTGCGATAACAGCTTCGACTACATCGTGCCATGGTGTCTTGAATGTAATAAATACAGACTCTCGCAACTCGATAACGTAATCTCTTAATGCGTTGATATTCAAGGACTTGGAAGTTTGGCCTTTGTCAAATTTAAGCGTGCCATTAAGGGAGGGGAAATCATTGGGCGTTGCAATACCGTACCCCATTTGATCGATATATCCGTAAATCGTTTCATATGTTATGGTAGCCGCCTCATCGAGAGGCCTGTCCAGAAAGATGGTTATTTCCTGTGGCGCCTGCCCCTCTGTGATTGCAAACTTTCCAATCGAGGAAATGGACGAGTTTGAAAAGCTGAGTTTCGCAGGCGGCTTGTTGTTAATAAACACTTGTATGGTGAATGGCTTGTTCCATATTCCCCAAAATGTGTCAACCGCAACGTGGAAACTCTCTCGTTCTTCTCTTTGAAGGTCGCTGTGAGTCTGAATTGGAAAACTCACAGAACGATTTGTATACGGTGAGAAGAAGATCGAACTAGTGGTGCGGTCGTAGTCACTAGCTTCAGTATATTGCTCACCGGGGATGTTGTTTCCGATCGGGACCCATCCGTCCTCAGCGGACCAGTCACGAGTTTTGATAGTTGCAGAAAGAGTTTCTGGAACCGCAGACGCAGCTCCGTAAGGTATTTCGGGTATAGCAACCTGGACATTTACAACGTCACCTTCGTCGACCTCTACCTCAGCATTCTGACTCAAACAAGGTTGGCGATCGATGATCTGGACAATTGCGTATGATTTTCTATCTGGAAAATCAAACTCTACGGCAAAATCCTCAATCGGTTCGGCTTCATAATCAAATAAAGAAACTATGTATATCGTTTGTTCCCACGAGAGCGGTGACCATGGTGGGAAGGCGGGAAAATTTATGGTTCCGGTTTTAGTGATAAAATCGCCACCTTGACGTTCGCCATTCGCTGCGGTTGCGCTACCAATTGGAATCGTTCGATAGTTGATCGTTACTGGCGGTGCGTACGAGTTGTGCGGTGAACTCGACCAAACTCGCTGAACCGTCACAGGGGCTGAGGCTCCTTCAAGAACTGTGGTACCGAATGAAGTGAAGCCAGTAACATGTCCCGGGGGCAGTTCCAACGGCGGCGGAAGAGTGACGTTGTATTGCCAATTGGTCGTTGGAGCACTTGGGCCAGCGATGTCTATGATATCGTTCGCGTCGGGAGCGAGGGTGAGGTTCAGGGTTCCGGCGGTGTAGACGGTGATGGGAAATCGCCAGGTGTTCCCTTGGACCAACACTGGATTACCTACTGATGCTGTTGCGGCAGCGGGACCGCCGAGCACTAAGTCGGTCTTGTCCACTCCCGATACAGGCTCGTGAAAGGTGACGGTGACAGGCAGGGAGAATCCATACACCTGATCGTTATTGCCTGGCGAGATGCTGAGAATCTGGGGTGGCGTCCAGTCGGTCGTGAATCGATCAGTAGCCAAGTGGTTTACGAACCGGTTCAGATCCGTCAAATCGGTGAAGTTATTGTCATCGTAATCGAAGTACGCTATGTAGTTCTGATTTACCAGCGCTACAATGAACGGGCTAAAGTCCGTGAAGTCGGTAAAACCATCTCCGTTAGCATCGCCGTAGATGCGGTAGAATTTATCTGAGGGGATGTTGCCGAATAGGCGATCGCCAAATGGTAATGAGTTGTTGTCACCGTCTAAGTAGAGTCCGCTGGTCTGACTGATGACTCCGATGTCGTCGATCGTCAGTTTATAGTTGCCGTCTTTGAGTGAACCGGCAAGGTCGGGCAACAGTACGCTGGGGTTGGTCGTGGGCGTGAATGTGAGCGTGACAGTGGTCTTGCCGTTGACTGTGGCGATCGACTGCTGGACGTTGGAGACGTTGCCGATCGCGGTCGGCGAGGTCTCGCTGTCGGTGAGTCGCTGGATGGTGATAGCTCCGCCGGAGACGTAGACCAGCGAGTCAAAGGTGATATCAATGCGTGTCAATTTCGACCGCTGAGCCTGGCCGCTGTTGAGAACGGTCGATTCGACGCGGGGAGGGAGGATTGGGCCTTCGGCTTCTAAACGAGCTGTACCACCGGCGCTGGCGACGGTGAAGCGTGTCTTGTTGAGGTTCTGATTAAAGGCGAACGCATCGGCAGCGTCGATGTCATCGTCGCCATCGAAGTCCAGTTCACGACGGTAGGCAGCACTGGTGCGCTGCGAGTTGGCGCCTTTGGCGAACTCGGACTGATCCCATTGGTCAACGTCGCCAATCGCGTCCACAGTGCCATCGACGTCGCCGTACAGTCGATAGAGCTTGTCCGCCATTTGGCTGCCGGAGGTCCAGTCGCCGCCGGATTTCGCGTCGTTGTCGCCGTCCAGTATCATGTCGGTCGATTCCGAAGTGATGCCTGCGTCATCGATCGATACTTGGTAGTTTCCGTCGCGAAGCGAGCCCGCTGAATCGGGAGCCAGTGGACTGGAACCATGGCTGGAGCCAAAGGTAAGCGTGACGAGAGTCTTGCCATTAACGCTGGAGATCGATTGCTGGACGTTGCCAACGCGACCGACGGTGGTTGCGGCACCGGAGTCAAAGTGAACGCGCTCCAATCGGACCGCATTGGATGCCACGTTTACCAACGAATCGAAGCCGACCACAATTTTGTGGAGCGTCGAACGTTGGGCTTGGCCGTCGTTGACGGTGACCGATTCAACGCGAGGTGGATTGTTGGCGAGGAACGATTGAACAGGCCGCGCGATGCTTGTTTTCGGGATGTCTTTCATCTGCGAGTAATTTTCTGTGAACTCGGCTTCCGAGAGCGCTCGGTCGAAAACGCTGACATCGTCGACTAGACCCTTGTACCAGCCTGTGTCGACGACGCGACCTCCCAGCGTGAAGAAACCACCGCCTGTGAATGCTCCGGTGTATCCGAGTGTCATTGTTGCGCCGCCATCGACCGACAGAGTGAATTGCTTCGTGGTTTGATTTATGGTCGCAGCCAAGAAATGCCATTGATCGTCCGCAAAATTGCCTGGGATTGACTGAGTAAAATCGGCTGCTGCGGAAGTGCGAACTCGGAGCGCGACGTCACCGGAGGGCTGGAGGTGGAAGGACCAACCTCGACCGCCGCCAAATTGCCGTCCAACGAGGTTGGGTGTATTTTCGGCACTGTTGGTCTTGAACCACAACGAGTAACTGGCTTGCGGAGTGCCAACTTTGGCGAGATCTTGAATGCGCAATTCGTCGCTGGAGCCGTCAAAACTGAAGGCCTTGCCGAGGTGTCCGGGTGCGTAACCGACGTCACCCAGCACGTTACCATCCGCGTTGCGACGAACATCAATTGCCTGGTTCTCTCCCAACAGCCAGACGTTTGGAAAGGTGTAGCCAACATCCGTCACGTCGATGGTGAATGTCTTGTTAAACGACTGACCCGCAAAGTCTTTTGCTCGAACGACAATCTGGTGCTGTTTCGCGGACTCGAAGTCGAGCGGACCGGTCGTGGTAATTACGCCGGTGGCTGAATCGATTTTGAATTTGCCTTCGGAGTCGCGCGTCAGTGAGTAGGTATGCCGATCGAAACGATCTTGGTCCACGACTTGGACTTGTCCCGCGGTGACGGGTGCTGCACGATTCTCCTGGATAGCAGCGAGCGTGCCGGTGATATTTGTGGGTTTTTCTTTACGGTCTTTGACAAGAATGTTGTAGATCTTGTCACTGACATTCCCAGCGGAATTGGTAACACGCACTGTGATGGTCAGTTCCGAGTTGGCCTCGTGATCCAGCACGGCACCCTTGGCGACGGATAACTCGCCGGTGGTTGCGTGGATCGTGAACTTGCCACCCGCGGTGTCGACCAGTTTGTAGGAGAGTGAGCGACCAAACGGATCGGAAGCAAGGACTTTGCCGACCTTGGTACCACCGACAGAATTCTCGACGACAGCCAGTTTGGTTCCTGTGGCCTCAACCGAGACTCCCGACCAGACAGCCGTGGTCGTCGCGGCGTCGGTACCGGAACTGCTGGCGACAATTACGGGCCGAATGAACTCAGTGGCCGGGCGAAACTTAGTGGACGAGTTCGACGTGGGTGAGTTGAGGCCGCTGATCAGTCCAGTGCGCTCGACCGGCGAGCTGCCCAGAGTTCCGTTTGCAAGCACGTTGTATTGGTAGGCAGCGCCAACGGTATTGCGAACTCGAGTTCCGGCGGGAAGTGTTGCTGAGGTGCTTGGCCAGGGAGAGGAAAGGGTGGCGACATTGCCGTTGATACCATTTTGATCCCACGCATTGGTCCGCAGGTTGCGAGAATAATTTTCTCCGTGCGTACGTCCCGATTTATCGCGGTAGTCGAACCAAATAAAGTTGCGCGATGCAGCGGAATTTCCTTCGTACCATTTGGAACCGTCGGCGAGGACCATTTGCGTATCGCCAGGCCTGAGCGGCTGGGCAAGCGTCGTCTCGGTCCCGTCGGCTGCCTGGAAGTAATGATGTTGATTGATGGCACTTTGGTCGAGGTCGTAGGAAATGAAACCAGCTTGGTGTTGCGTAGTCGCTTTGTCGCTGGAGGCTGTCATGCGAACGATGTAGGATCCGTTGCGATCGACCGGAATCATTAAGTCGCCTTGCAGCGTAGTTGCTCCAGTTGTAGCGGCAGTGCCTTGGCCGCCGAAGGTCGTAGTGTCGATCGCGACATTGCCGATGACGGGTGCTTCGGCCAAGTCTGTAACTTGAATGGTAAAGTTCTTGTCGAAAATAGTTCCAGCATAGGTACTGGCGCGGACTGTGATCGTGTGGCTGGCGGCGGCTTCGTAGTCGAGCGGAGTGATCGCTGTGATCGTGCCATTCTTGGAATTGATGGCGAATTTGCCGCTGGCGCTGTTGGTCAGCGAGTAAGTGATAACGTCGTTGAGGTCGGGATCGACTGCGGTGACTTGGCCGGCGGTGACTGTCGAAGTGGCATTCTCGGGGACTGGGTTGAGCGTGCCGGTGATGTTCGTGGTAACTTCGGGAACATCTTTCAGTTTGATCGTGTAGGACTTGTCCTTCGTGTGTCCTGCGGAGTTGGTGAGGCGAACTCCGATGGTCAGCACTGGCGTAGCTTCGAAATTGAGAACCGCGCCGGTGGCAACTGTGATTTCGCCAGTGGTCGAGTTGATGGCGAATCGACCGCTTGAGCTATCGGTCAGACTGTAAGTGAGTCTACGGCCGCGAGGGTCGGTGGCAAGGATCTTGCCGATCTTGGTGCCGGCGGCTGCGTTCTCGACGGCGGCCAGCTTCGTACCGGTGGCTTCGATGGTTACTCCGCTCCACGTCGAAGTTGTTCTGGGCGTAGCACCGTCGCTACTGTTGGGCTGGATGACGACGCGAATAAACTCGGTATCGGGACGGAATTTCGTGGCTGTGTTAGTGGAAACAGTATTGATGCCGTCGGGGACTCCGGTTCGCGATGACAAAGTGGTTGGAAGCGTGGCATTGGACAGTACGTTGTATTGATACGGGGCAGTGCCGGTGTTTCGTACGACTGTTCCAGCGGGCAAGCTGCTGCCGGACCGCGGACTGCTGAGCGTAATCCCATTGCCGTTGATACCGTTGTGCGCCCAAGCATTCGTGCGCACGTTGCGAGAATAATTCAGGCCGTGCGACAAACCTGTCTTGTCACGGTAGTCGAACCAAAGAAAATTTCGGCTGTCCGACGAAGCTCCCCGATACCATGACGAAGCATCGGCCAAAACCATTTGTGTGTCGCCGGGATTGAGCGGCTGGGCTAGAGTCGAATCTTGACTGCCGCTGACTCGAAAGTAGTAATATTGGTCGTAGGCATTCTTATCCAGGTCGAATGGCTGAACTCCGGCGTAGTGAAGTGTTGCACCGATTGTACTGCGAGCCGACATGCGCACGATGTAAGCCCCGGCGGCATCGACCGGTACGATCGCATCGCCGACGAAGGTAGTTGAACCCCTTACGGTCTTGCTGGTCGCATCGTCG
>SYJV01000094.1 GCA_005798335.1 Planctomycetaceae bacterium
AACCACGGATTACACGGATTGCACGGATGATCGAAGACAAACTTCGGCGGTGCAACCTGGAGAGCATGGGAAAATTATGCGACCACAAAGAGTTTAGATCTCCCCACCGGAGACGGCTTGAACGCTATGGTCGCCAACTTGAAAAAGAAAAGGGGTCAGGAGCCGATCATGCCACGTCCACCGCGCGCCGATGAAGGCCGCGCGATCTATCATGCGCTCAATCGCGGAAATGCTCGCCAGGAGATTTTCCGTAAACCTGAAGACTACAGAGCGGTGGAACGGGTCTTGGCCGAAGGATTGGAGAAGCACCCCGTTAACCTGTATGCGTATTAATGGATGCCCAATCACTGGCATATGGTCTTGTCGCCACGTGAAGACGGTGCCAAGTCGAGGCTGATGTACTGGATGACGATGACGCACACGCAGCGTTCTTTCCCCTCGTACGCCACAGTACCCGTTTGAAATACTCGTGACTGAGACGTTCAAAAGGCGTGTCGAAGAATGTGGGCTCAATGGATTCCATTTCATCAAAGTCTGGCCGCTTCCAAAAGGTATCGATTGGCGAGACTTGGAAACAGCGGCTCGCAAGAAGCGCAGTACCGAGTACGAACTGACCGGCGAGACCTTGATCCTTCGCTTCCGACTCAAAGGCGATAAGCCAACACCTGCCGAGAAGAAAAAACTGCTGCAATACAACGAACAGTTGATGGACCTGCTCGAGTCGCAAACATCGATGGATGATCCCTACGATGGTTCGCTGGACGCATCGGAGTTTAACGTTGGCGAGTATCGAATCTTTCTTTCCTGTCCAAGTGTCGACAAGTTGACCGACGTGCTGAAGGAATGGATCAATTCGAACGACTGGCCCAACGAATTCCACATTGTCCAGCGACGCGGACATCTCATGGATACCAAAGCCAAAGTGAATCGTATCGTCATCAAATAAACCGACGACGAGTGTGACGTGCTGGGATCAACCCAATGACCTTTGCCGGCAGTCCGCCTTCGTATTGAAGTGTCCTCTAAACATCATGGCCTGGAGCGCTGGGGTCGCACAGTGGCGACCGATCCTACGCTTCGAACCCGGTGCAATGGAATCTGATTCGGGACTGTACTAAGGGCTTGGCCATCGCTTGAGCATTTTCGCTAACCGACAAGAATTAGCCGAAATCGGGTGAGCGCTTGGACTGGGCGATTACATCACGCAAATACTTCCGAGACGATGCGACCGTGAACGTCGGTCAAGCGGAAATCTCGACCTGCATGGCGAAAAGTCAGTTTCTCGTGATTTAGTCCCATCAATGCTAGGACGGTTGCGTGGAAATCGTGAACGTGAACTTTGTTCTCGGCGGCATAGAAACCATATTCATCGGTGCTACCGTAATGCAAACCCGGTTTAGTTCCGCCACCAGCAAACCACACCGTGAAACCGTCTGGATTATGATCGCGACCGTCCTTGCCCTGAGCTGTGGGCGTCCTACCAAATTCGCCCGTCCAGATTACCAGCGTATCCTCGAGCAGGCCGCGCTGTTTGAGATCTTCCAGCAAGGCTGCAATCGGCTGGTCAACTTCCAACGCGTTTTTTGTATGGCCTTCTCTTAAATTACTGTGCTGATCCCATTGGACGTTGGCATCGCTGTGCGTAACTTGCACAAATCGAACGCCACGCTCCAGAAAGCGACGCGCTAGCAAGCACTGCCTGCCAAAATTCTCAGTTACCTTTTCGTCCAATCCATATGCCCGGCGCGTGGCAGCAGTTTCTTGAGACAGATCTTCTACTTGCGGCATTTCCGATTGCATGCGAAACGCCAATTCAAACGACGCTATTCGGCCTTCCAGCGCTGCGTCCAGAGCACCTTCCTCCAAATGGCGCCGATTGAATTGTTGGAGCAAGTCGAGTTGCTTACGTTGCACCGCCGCCGGCGTTCCTGCTTCGTTGGCGATATAGCGAATGCGCGCTTGATCGGAGGGTGTGCTGGCATTGCCAAGTGGTACACCCTGATATACCGCAGGCAGAAAAGCGGAACTCCAATTGTTGACACCGCCATGGGCCAGCGTCGGACAAATCGTGACAAATCCCGGAAGATTGTCGTTCTCAGTTCCCAAACCGTAGCTGACCCAAGCACCCAGGCTGGGACGTACAAAGTTGTCGGAACCGGTGTGCATCTTTAGCAGTGCACCACCATGTGCCGCGTTGCTGCCATGCAATGAGTGGATAAAACATAGATCGTCCACGTGCTTGGCAACGTTCGGAAATAGTTCGCTGACATAGCTGCCCGTTTCACCGTATTGCGAGAACTTCCAGGGTGATTTCAGCAACTTGCCCGTCGGTGCAAATTGGACGCGCGGCTTTTCAAACGGACATTCTTTCCCATCGTCTCGCTGCAAATTTGGTTTGTAGTCGAAGGTATCGACTTGTGACGGCCCGCCTTTCATGAACACGAATACCACGCGCTTGGCCCGCGCCGCAAAATGGGGCTCTCGGGGACTCAAGGGGTTCGAGTAAGCTTGCCGAGCGCCGGATGTTTTCTCAGCCAGTAAGGCGGTCGCTGCCAAGTAACCAAAACCGATCGCACTATTTTTTAGCCAATCGCGGCGCGTAGGCCTGAGTCCAACGAGTTCTGATTGGCAATTGCATCCGACAGACATTACAAGAAACCTTCTACTATAGGAGCTATTGTGGCGATCTTATCGGACAAACGCAAAGTCATTGGACGCAAGTGCGGATTGACACAACCAAGTCCAGCGCTGCAGTTCGTCGACAGCCGCATTCTGCTTCAAAAAAGTCAATGCAGCTTCGCGATCCTCTGAAACCGGAGGATGTGCGTACAAGCGCCTCCACAGCTCGTCGACTCTTGCTCCATCGTTTACTAGCGGGCCACTTAGTAGTCCTCGAGCCAAACCACCGGCGGCTTCGTGCACCAATCCACTGTTCAGCATGAACAGAGCTTGCGGAGCTATCGTTGTCGAGTCACGATTTCCATTCACATTCGCAGCATCGGAATAATCGAAGAGGTAGAACACGTCGTACAAGTGGTTGCGAATCACAGGCACGAAGATTGAGCGCAGGTGGCTGTCGTATTTCGTCTTGTCGATCGAAGTATGATTGAATAAGAATTCTCGGTTCTTTACATGCAGCAGCGACTGTCCTTTGGCCATATCTAGCACACCGCCAACTGCCAGGATCGAATCGCGAAATACTTCAGCTTCCATTCGCCGAATGCTGTATCGCCACAAGTACTGATTGCGTGGATCTTTCTCCGCGCTCAGCGAATCAAACTGGCTGGACTGGCCATAGGTTTGCGACAGCAGTATCAACCGCTGAATATGCTTGATGGACCAATCGTTTTCGATCAACTCCACTGCCAACCAATCAAGCAGCTCTGGATGCGAAGGTTTGTCACCAAGCAATCCGAAGTTATCGGTCGACGCGACCAACCCTAAACCGAAATGCCATCGCCACAACCGATTCACGATGACTCGCGCGGTCAGCGGGTTATTTGGTTCAACTAACCAACGTGCAAAACTTTCTCGACCGCTCATTTGTTTCGACATACGCGGCGTCTGGGTACTAACAAAAACGGCGGGAACACCGCGCGGCACGATGCGCCCCAGCGCAAGGTGGCTGCCGCGAATATGAACGGGAATATCGGCAACGATACCTTCAGTGACTCCCATCGCTGACGGCAATTCCGGCGCACTAGCTTCCAATTTCGCCAGTTGGTCTCGTTTATTCTTGAGATCCTCGCGAATTGCATCGGGTAACTTGGGTTCCGGATCTTTGGGCAGCTCCTCGCCAAGCTTGAGTGACTTCTTTAGTTCTTCGATCGCAGCGCTACGTACTCGTTCAATCTCCTTTTTGCCGGAATCGACACTTTGCTGATGATCCTTCTGGCGTTGCAATTCCGTTTCGTTTGCGAGAGAGTTTTCATGCCACTTGGCGATCGTTTTGTAACTCTCCATCGTCTTGGTGCTTTTGAGAATGCCAGCCAAGCCATAATAGTCTTCCGTCGAGATTGGATCGAATTTATGGTCGTGGCATCTTGCGCAGCCCAAGGTCAATCCCAAGAACGACTTGCCAATAGTGTCGAGCTGCTCATCGATGATGTCCATTTCCATTTTTTGTTTGTCGACTTCAGCCAGTACCTTGGGCCCCAGCGCCAGAAAGCCAGTTGCAATCAAGTATTCGCGCTGACGTCGCTCAGCATTGGGACCAGCAGGTTCAGACTGATCAGCAAGCAAATCACCGGCGATCTGCTCCAGCACAAACTGGTTATAGGGTTTATCACTGTTCCAAGAGTCAACGACATAGTCGCGATAGCGCCATGCGTTACCATGCGCGATGTTCTCATCCAATCCATTTGAATCGGCATAGCGCGCGATATCCAACCAATGCCTGCCCCAGCGAACACCGTAATGCGGTGAGCCCAGCAAGCGCTCGACAACCTTCGACTTCGCATCCTGGGAATTGTCCTGAAGAAAGCTCTCGATTTCTGCCACGGTGGGTGGCAAGCCGACCATATCCAACGTAACACGTCGCAGCCAAATGGATTTTTCGGCCTCACTTCGTGGAGTCAATCCATGGGATTTCAGTTTGGTCCAAACAAACCGATCGATGGAATTCGCGCTCCACTTATCGTGCGTATCTGAAGGCACAATGGATCTTACCGAAGTTTGGAATGCCCAGTGGTTTTTTCCCTCCTCAATACGCTTGGGGTCAACAGGCACGGACTCACCGGAACTGATCGGCAAGGTGGCTCCATCGCGGACCCACTTCGCCAAGGTCTCAACCTCCGCGGGCGAAAGTGGTTTTTCTGGTTCGGGAGGCATCGTCAAAGAAGCATCGACCCTCTTTACCGCAGCAATTAACAAACTGCTGTCGGGTTGCCCTGACAAATAGAGATCACCCGATTCTCCGCCGCTTAACAGAAACTCAGGAGAATCCAACCGCAGTTTGCCTTCCTGTTTCTCGTTGCCATGGCAACTCGCGCATCGTTGCAACAGCAGCGGCCGAACGTGTTTTTCGAAATATTGAATCTTCTCTGCCGCAGGTTCGCTGGCCCGAAGTTGAATCGCCAACGACAACAGAATTATTCCAGCAGCCCAGCGCTGTATCCACATGGGTATCCCTTTCCATATAAACATCTTTTTATTTTGGCGAAATACCGGCACAGAATCAAGGTCGCACGACTGTTACTTTGTTTCACCATCACCGCCAAATCGTACGTTGTGGTACTGGTCGATCGCAGGATTTTCAATTTTTCGCGTCGTTCCATTGGGCCAGAGGACCTCGATTGACTTTACCGCTGTCGATTTGCCTAGCCCAAAATGCGAGGCTGCGGCATGTTGCGATGTAAACGACGTTCCCGCAGCGATCTGGCTGGTAATCTTGCCAATTACCGATTCGACCGTCACTTTTGCCCCGAGAACGGAATGACCTGCGGCGTCGATCAATCGTACGCCCACCCAGTGATTCTCGGTTTTCAGATCGTTTCGAAATACGTGCAATACCGCTGGTCGTCCGCGAGTATTCTCGACCACCAACAAATCCTGTCGTCCGTCGCTGTCAAAATCGGTACCGACAACTGCTCGCGTATCGAATTCGCTGGCCACACCCATCAGGAATCCGAAATTGACATAGCCAGTCTCCTCCTTAACTAGCAAACAATTATGCTCGAATCCATTCCACGAACCACCTTTGTTTTTTTCGAAATCCTGCTGCACTAGCAAGAACAATTTGTCCAAAACTGGATCATGTTTCGACGAGCCAGTGTAAATATCGTGTCGCCAGAATACGGAACAATAGTCCGACGCGGACTTGCCACTAATATGCCCATTGCCAACGAAAATATCGCGATCCCCATCATTGTCAAAATCGAACGATGATGTACCCCATGACCATCCTGTCCGCGCGACAGAGTCGTTGAATTCTGGCTGCTGGAATCCTTGGCCAGTTGCCAAATACATGCGATTGCCGTAGCCCATCATTGGACGCATTTTGTTGTGTTGCTCGAATTCCGGACGCTTCAAACCGAGCTGCTCTAGTCGCCTGGCTGTCGTCGAGGCCATTCCAGTCACATAGAAATCCAGTCGGCCATCGCCATTGAAGTCATCGAATATATGCGACATCCCAAAATTGTTTCTTGCCTGCAACCAACTTTCACTTACATCAGTGAATTTGCCTTTTCCATCGTTCGTGTACAAATCGACTCCGGCGAAATCGCTGACCACGATCAAGTCAAGGTCGTGATCGTCATCCAAATCGACAAACGATGCACTGTAGGTTCTGCGAAATCGCTTGCTTGCCAAACCAGACCCTACAGTTTGGTCAGTGAAGGAACCGGTACCATCGCCTATTAGCAGGTAGGATGGGTAACCGTCGTTAGCATCGTAGTAGGGCGTCGGCATCTGACCGGCATCATAGGGCCCCTTGTACTGAGTTACCCAAGCGTCCAATTTTCCGTCTCCGTTGATGTCGCCTGCCGCAATGGCCTGCGGTAAGATGAGATTTGGAATTGGGACCGCAGTTGGCGGAAAAGTAAATTGCCCTTGCGCGTCCGCTATCCAAACTTGCGGCGATTTTTCGGGATCGGCTGTCATCAGATCGACTTTCCCGTCGCCATTGAAGTCTGCCAAGACAGCAGCATTCAGGCCCTCGGAGCGCAGCTTGCTGATCGGGGCACCACTGAATCGCCCGCCGCCATCATTGCGATAAATTTGGTTGCCAAACAGAATTTCGGCGTCACCATCAGCGTCCAAATCGTAGTTGCCAAGGAAATCCGCAACGCTGGTCGCCGAATGGCTGGCCGGTAGCGGCAAACTTGCCGCAAGTTTGTAGCCCGGCGGACCGCGACGGCGCCAAATCTCCAATCCGGGCGCTTCGACGCTCTCCACAATGGCTGGTTCGTTTTCTTTTGTGCCTTTCTTCCAGCGAACAAGCATGTTCCCGGATGCGATGACGCGCTCTTCCTGTTTTGCATTCTCTATGTGCAGCGAAAAGTTCACTCGCGATTCTGCGTTGCCGTCGGTCGAGCGGCTGAACTGACGATGATGGAATTCGCATTGAGTCAGTTTGTATCCCGCAGCCTGCCAGCGCGACAACTCCGTTTGCCACTGCGCCGGATCAAGCATCTTTGCCGGCGCGTTGCATCGATAGTATTCGACGCCTAGACTCAAGTTGGCGGCTGGTCCAGGAACTGGCAATCCAAGTCGCGGTATTTGAAGTTTGTTGAAAATTGCGAATCGATCCTCGGTCCCGCGCAAACGATCCCACAGATCGACAAAAAACTCTTCATGCTTCTGAGCCTGCACCTCGTCGGCCCACAGCGTCTTGTCCAGTTCATCTCGTTCGGCCAGTTTCTTCGCCACCGCCGCATCGATCTCAGCCAACGGTGGCGGCGGAGTAAACGGAGAGATTTGAATTTGCGCGACGCCAGGTTGCGCGATACTAGACTGTGCGATACCAGGTTCACGATCCCTTTGTTCAGTTGCAATTTGCGCGGCGTCCTTCGTCGGTTCGCCTTTCGATTGCGAATTTGGTGCCTCAGACCCGGCGAGGGTTTGTGAATCGGTACTGGGCGAACTCGACTTGTTGGAACAGCCGCAAAATACGGTAAAAAGGCAGACCGTTATCGCCAAGCCGACACATTGCCCGCTATGCTCGAAAATTCGAAGTTGCATCGCAGTTTACTCGCTGAATTTTCTGTCGTCTGTGTTGTGCGGTTCCGTCTGCGAGCCGCTGTCCATCGTTTCCCAGGATTTCGCACCTTCGACAACGCGAATCATCCGATCGACGGGAACGTTCTCGAACGTTTGGCGCAAGTCGCTAGTCGGCCAATAGACTTCCAGTCGCTTGACAACTTCGGCCTTACCAACTCCCACGTGCGCGTACAACGGACTGGCGCCGAAGGAACCGCCGCTGTTCATCCAGCGATGGATCGATCGCTGCTGGCCATTTTCCTCGAAGGAAACATCAATGCGCGCGCCGATGCCGAACGAATTCGACTTGCTCCCCACCAGTCTCACTCCGATCCAATGGTTACCAAATCCTGGATTTTGAAAAAGCGCGTTCGCGAAAGCGTCGCCGGGAAATGCTCCACCTAGCTCGATAAATACATCCTGATCTCCGTCGCGGTCGTAGTCGGCAAACGCGACTCCATGTCCTTTTTGCAAGTGGGCGAAACCACCTACTGAGCTGATATCCACAAACCGTTTACCTTGCTGATTCAAGTACATGCGATTGGGCATCAATGAATCGAAGTTAGGATCGCCCGTCCCCAAATAGAAATCGAGGTATCCGTCGTTATCCAGGTCGCCGAAATTGGAGCCCATCGGAACCGTCACGCGACTGATATTGGCCTCGCGCGAAACATCGCGAAAGTTCCCCTGGCCGTCGCCTTGATAGAGCCGGTCGGTCTGACCTTCGTGCTTCAATCCGATGTAGTCCGACGCGAAAATGCCGATGTTGGCGCTGTAGGCGCCACAGAACAAGTCCATGCAACCATCGTTGTTGTAGTCCCAAAACCAAGTGGCGAAACTGCGGCTGGGCATCTCGACTCCCAAACGAACGGCCACGTTGGTAAACGTTCCGTCGCGGTTATTTCGGAATAGTCGATTGTCGCCGTCCAAGTTCGAAACGTACAAGTCCGGGTAGCGGTCCGAATCATAGTCACCCCAGATCACTCCCTTGGCAAATCCTCCATCGCTGACGCCAGCCTGTCTGGCTATGTCCGTGAAGCGTCCTTGGCCGTCGTTCTGGAACAATTGGCAAGGATACAATTCGTTCCCAATGTACAGATCCAAATCGCCGTCATTGTCGTAATCCGCCCACGATCCAGTTTGCGTTGGGTAATGCTGCTCGCCCAAGCCGACGTCGAAGGTCACATCTCGAAAGTGGCCTTTTCCGTCGTTGGCCAGCAATGAATTCGGATGGCAGCCCGCCTCCGCCCACCATGCTCCCCGGAGCACCAGTATGTCCAGATCCCCGTCGTTATCGTAATCGGCTTGGTTCATGTTCAGTCCACCCACGATTCCTTCGATGCCAGCGGCTTTCGTCGTTTCTCGAAACGTTCCGTCACGGTTGGAACAGTAGATGCGCACTTGACCAATCGTGCTCCACTGGGATGTAATCACATCCTGCCAGCCGTCGCCGTCGAAATCATCGACCACCATACCGCCTGCTAAGCTGACTTCGTCCAATTTCAATTTCGCCGCGATATTCTCAAAACGTGGAAAATCAGTCTCCGACTTGAACAGTTCGGGCGGCAATCGAAACTGCGCTGGCACTTTTTCGGGATAGCCTCCCAAGGTCATGTGAGCGATGTTCAAAAGCCAACGCGCCACCACGTGTTCAGGAGTCCGCGTCAAGACGGCTGTCAAATGCTTGATCGCGTTTTCTGAACCCGTACGATTCTGATGTACACCTTGATCGCGAATCGGCAGAATGCAACTATCACCGTTGGTGCACATAACGCAGTTCTCGTTTTCTGCGAGACGCAAGTAGCCGACGGCCAACTGGTATTCCACCTTGTTCATTACATCGGTCCAGCCCTGTGGCACCAGAGCAAGACATTGCTGAAAACACTTGATCGCCTCTTGCGTGTGGCCAAGTTGTAACTGCTTGACACCCAGCTTGTTCAGCAGTTCGAAACGCTGTTTGACATCCGCGCTTTCGGTTAGAGCTCCTAAATATTGCTTCAACTGGACAGCTTCAGCATCACCCAGGAATGGATTCTCCTGCGGCGTTCGCTTGGCGATGTCCTTCAGCAGTAGCAACATACGTTGGTGGCCGTCTTCACCGCCCTTGACTGAGGCGGGCGCAGGATCGACTTGCTGCTGCGGCGTGCGACCAGAAATATCGCTGAGCGGTTGGTTAGACCTATGTGCCTCGGCAATTGTTCTTGCAATCTGATCGGCGGTCGTCTTCGCGCGCCGTCCACTTGGCAATAATTGCCAAGCTACCAGAGCTGCCGCTGCGATGACAAGCAGGCCACAAAACATCACCCGCCAAGACAAAGTATTTCGCATTGTCATCACGCATCTCTCGCAACGAGTGACGGTGCCCTCAGTCTACGGATTCTTTTTCAGTTCAAAATCGAACGTGCCACCATTCTCTGGAACATCCACAATCAAAGGCGTGGAATTCTCCGAAGAGTAAACGGACGGAATTTCTCGCCGCATTGGCCTATCGGAATAGACCAGTGCCGGAGCAGGCTCGTCGGGATTTTCGGGAGCGGCTTGCGGCGCAAAGTCCTTCTCCGAAATGGGGATTACTGATTCCGTAACCGTAACTCGATACTTGCCTGGCTGAACTCCCCGCTGGTCGCGCGTCGTTCCTCCAATATTTGCGATCAGGTAGTACTTGCCCTCTTTATCAGTAAACGCACCGGAACCATTTCCCTGCGTTCCTGCTGAACGGTCGGGATAGTAGTACAAACTCTTGAAGAGCAATGGTTTGCCGTCGAGAGTTACTGTGCCATTCACCGGTACCAATTTAGGACCACGGTCACAACCTACGAGCGATAACGCAAAGCAAACGATTAATGAGGTTCTCACAAGCACGATGATCTCCGAGTTATCGATAAAGTATAATAGACCCTTAGATTCAGGGTCTCGTTCGGATTTCCAGAAACTGTGAGAAGGCAAGCCTTCCCACAGTCGATTGATTTACTTGAATCAAAGTTTGGACTTCAGTGCGATGTCTATCTTTCCGCCAGTTTCGGAGACTTTTTGCAAAAGCGGCGAATTTGGCGTGGAATAGATCTGAGGGAAATTCGATTTGACTGCGCCAGTGGCGAAGATTTCAGCAGACGCACCTTCCGCAGTGCCTGTCGCGGTGGTTGAGGCTGCCATTTGCTCCGCTACCATGACTCGATAGTCGCCGGGTGGGATTCCAGGACGAGATTCCGTTGAACCCGGTATCACAGCCGTCAATTTGTAATTTCCCTCGCCGTCGGTTGTGCCACCTGCCCCGCTTCCCTGCGTGCCTGTTTGCGGAGCAAACATGACCGTTTTGTTGGCCAGAGCCTTTCCATCCAGCGTCACTTTTCCTTCAACGGGAACAAGCTTTGGGCCGCCCTCTCCGCATCCAACCAATAGGAAACAGCTCAAAGCAACAGCACTGAATCTCAACGAAATATTCATCAACTCCACTCCAGTTGGCAATCTACTGATTCTCGTTTGACTACGACGCGATCAATTTGGAAGCGATGCAACTTGACCGTCGGAACTACGGGTCAAGTTGTGTATCACGCCGTTTTGGGCCATATCACTGGTTTGGCTAACAAAATGAACCGAACCATCTCCCATGGCGAATTGGGCGCCGCCGGGGTGCAGGCTAGCCGCTGCACACCACCACGAACGCGCGCGTCCAGGAAGGGGAATAAACGTACCTGCTGGTGGATTTTGCCAGGTGGGATGTACCCAAGGTTGATTCCAAACGTTGATACCGCCGTTGACACCACTTTGACCGTGGAAGGGATCGACTCCTACCATGACCCAACCACGATAGGCCCATGCAAAAGCAGCTCCATTGACATGAAACTTTGTCGTTTCGCCCAACGCGAAGGTATTGGACAGACCATCGGAAACCGTACCAGGAGTAGATGCGCTGTGAACGCCGAACATACGTCGATTAATGCCACTACCCTGGCCAGTCAGCCAATTGTTTTGATCGCTAAAGTCGTTGGAATGAACGATGAAATCGTAATTCGTCCCCGCGCCGTCAAATCCAGTCGCAGGTCCATAGTGCGGGCTGCTGCCATTAAGGCGACCCTTCGCCGGATTGTTATCCGAAGGGCAGAGGAACATGGGCAACTCCGTCGCAGCTAATCGCGCATTTCCGTTAGTGATGGGATTGCCGACGGTTCGACCTGTATTGCGTAGTGGTCCGCCTGAAAAACCGGTATTATTCGCGGAATACGACTCTGAATGGTTAAATTGGTTGTAGATATTTCCCTGTTCCATGAACGGCAACAAAAACACCAAACCATTGGCGTTCTTGTTTTCGTTGTTTGCAGGCGGATTGGTGCACATGGTGTAGCCAATGCCCGCTGGTGGATACTTCTTATGGGTGCTTTCGTAGTTATGCAACGACAATGCGATTTGTTTCAAATTATTCGAACATTGCATACGGCGTGCTGCTTCGCGAGCAGACTGGACCGCCGGGAGCAACAGCCCAACCAGCACACCAATGATGGCAATAACCACCAGCAGTTCGACGAGGGTGAAACCAGACCTGAATTTCGACATGGCAAATCTCCAAGATACCGAGAATTCAACGAAACATTCGGCCGCGAACGGCAACTATAGAAATCACGATTTGAGGAAGGATAACAGTTCCGCAAACTAGATTCAAGTTATTGCTAGTGTTATGCGGAAAGAAAAGGTGTTTTTTTACGTAACCGTTCACGGAGTTATTTAGAGAGCAAGCTGGGATTTGGTTGCTGATTGAGGTGAGCGGCGATGGAATCGTGCAAATAGGTGAAGAAGTTGCGTTCTTGTTTCTTACAAGTGGCAATCGCTGTCCACATGCGTTCG
>SYJV01000095.1 GCA_005798335.1 Planctomycetaceae bacterium
ATCGCTTGCAAAGGTCAGGCATGGGTTCGGAACTGCTCGAACTGCGTGAGTACATTCCGGGCGACCCTCCCAAAGCCATCGCGTGGAAAGTCTCTGCACGCCGCGACAAACTGATGACGCGACAATACGATTCGGAAGTTCCAGTTCGAGTTCGGCTGTTGATCGATGGTGCGCCTTCGACGCGTATCGGTTCATTTGGTCGGCGATTGATTGATCAATCCATGCAAATCGCGGCAGGTATCGCTCGGTCGGCGATCTCAAGCGGAGACCCAGTCGGTGCGGTGCTACTCGACAACATGTCGATCCGCCGCGTTGCCTTTCAGTCCGGCGAGCGGGGTTTTCATAAGCTGATTGAATCCTTGGCTGAGTTCTCAGCGATTTCCGCTCCTCCGGTTCAGTCGTGGTCAGCACGATTGCATGACATGACGCTGCGACATATGGCGGAACGATTCCCTGAACTGTTTGAGTTTCGCTTGTCACAAATCCCTTTCACATGGTGGCCAATGCGGCCCAGCCGACGCAAAGTCTTTCACCAGCGATACGTTATGGCTGGAATTCTGGGGATACATTTTGATTTGAGTATTGCCACACAGATAAGACTACTGAACGACAACGGGCTGATGGCCGAGTTTGCGTCGCTGTTCCTCGGTAAATGTGGTGTCTCGCGATTGGAACCGCTGTCGGAGCGTGAAATCGATGCACAGACGAACTTGAATTTTGGCGCAATCAGTGCCGCTATCGTCAACTGTACTCAACACGCGCGAGACAACGAAGTCCTAGTTGTGCTCGCGAATCTGTTTCAGCTCGGCCAGGGCCGGGACCAGTTGCTGTCGGCGATTAGGTTAGCGGTATCCAAACACCACCGTGTGATCGTAACATGTCCATCCCCGACCTTTCGGCGTTTTACAGCAACCAGTTGCGTACCCAAAAGCAACACGGTACAGCATTTATTGGACGCCGGCGAGCAAATTCGCTTCAAAGAACTGGCCGCCGATTTTACTCGCGAACTGCGGCGTGTTGGTGCTGTAGTAGCATTTTCTGGTGAGCAAGAAGCGATTCAACTGGTACTTGGGGAAATGGAGTTCGCGCGCACCGGGCGGTCGAACGTACGCGGAGCGAGGTTATGAATTCGTACCAAGATTTCCCGGAGACATGGCAACGATTCCACGAGTGGCTGATCAACATTACGCATTTGGTGGTAATTGGGTTGGTGCTCTGGCCACTGCTGTTCATCGAATCGACGATACTATTTCCTTTTCAATTGTCGCTGTTGGCGGCACTGCTGATCGCAGTTCTTAGTTCGAATAGCCTGTGTGTATTCCTCGCGCTCCAATTTAGCCTCTTCTTTCGCGAGCCAAGAAACCTCGACGTGATGGAAGGTATCACTGCGATTGCATACGCGACTATTTCGATAGCTTTACTGATGTACGTAAGTCGCTTTCGACTATTAAGAGAAAAACTGGTCGCGAAACCCAAACAGCAAATTCGCATTGGTCCTCGCGGGCACGCGATTGCTAGTGCTGCCGGGACAAACTCGATGGAGCGCATGCACATGCCCAGTATTACTTCATGGGTGCTGCGACAATTATCGCGAGCAATCATATTGGCAGTTCTGGCGCAGTTGGTAATTGTCCTGCCGCCGTTTGCTCGCAACACCTATCTGAATGTGCAGCGATCAAGCGTCATTGAAAGTAGTATCGTGTACACCACCTGGTTCTGGATCGCGATCTTAGCGATAGTCATCGTCGCGGTGGAAATGGCATGGCGCAAGCTGACTTCGCAACAAGCTCGTTTGTACGTGCGCGCGGTCGTGGCCAATCATTATTTTCGCGACTTGCGCGCGATCACCAGGCTGCGGCGAACTCGACACAAGAACCGTTGGATAGCAACGAAACTCCGCAGCGAAAGAACTCAGTGATGATATTTTGGACCCGAGAAATTGCAGGTTGGCTACTGGTCGGATTGGCGCTGTATTTGATTCGGATGGGATTGGAGTTCTTGACTGACTTTGCAAATCCCAAAATCGTGGAGGCTGGGATTGTCATGCTCACCGGCCTAGGAGTGCTGCGAATCGGCGTGCTGCTGATTCGCATTTCTGCAGCAGCCCGACTGTGCCTGCACGAACAGGTTGTTCCAATCCGGGCTGATCGTCCGGCAGGAAAATGAAGCGCGGCAGGCGACAGCAGTTAGGGTCCGCGCTAGAACTTTCTGACTCTAACGAATTGGTCGTGCGTGACACGTTACCAGTGCCCAAACGCGGGAAACGGGATCACAATATAGTCGTGGTCCGACGGTCGCGCGATTTTCGAACTGAGCTTCCTTTGCCTCACAAAGATACTCTCAGTACACGCTGTTGCTGTTTGCAACCCAATGTGACATACCGACTATGTAAAGCAACAGTTAACCGCGCAGTTATACCGCATCGCCGATGGGGCTCATTTAACTGCCGCTCAAGATTTATCTCTTACACTCGCAGACTTTTTGTGAAGAGCGGCGAGGCCGGTTCTTAGAGCGGATTGATATAACCACAAATCGCCACCATAGGCAATCATGCGAAAGCCCTGGTCGATCAGTCTCTCTCCATCTTGGATATCGATGGCCAGGTAACCGACCGGTTTGCAGTGTCGTTTGCCGGCAGCGAGCACTTCTTGGATTGCTGCTTGGAATTTTGGGTGATCGAATTGGCCAGGGATGCCGAGCGAGTTGGAAAGGTCAAACTGGCCAACCCACAATACATCAATACCCGTGGTTGCGGCGATTTCGTCGATGCACTTTAGTCCGGCGACGGTCTCAATTTGCGCGATCAAGAGAGACTCGGAATTCGCAGTGCGGATTTTCTGCGATATATCGCTGCTGTCGTAATCGTCGTGTGCTATCGTGAAAGCAGCACCGCGCCGACCCAGCGGCGGATACTTGGCCGACGCAACCAAAGTCGCGGCCTGGGCGGCACTCTCGCACATGGGAATCATGATACCCATCGCGCCCATATCGAGAACTCGCGCGATAAAGTGATATTCCGTGGCCGGGATTCTTACCATCGGAATCGCATCGGTACATCGAGTCGTCGCGATCAGCATGCGGATCGATTCGACGCTCCAACCCGTATGTTCCATATCAAAGATGACGAACTTAGCTCCTGCTTCGGCCGCCAGACGGCCAATTCCAGTGGTATTGAATTCGAATACGAAAGTACCGATCGAACAGTCGCCGGACTGGATCTTGGATTTAACTTGATTGCTGCGCATGATTTCCTCGCTGTGGGGCATATCATTGCAGAGCCGATGAGAATCCGCAATGCAACGTCCAAATTCCAGACGGAGCGTCGATCGCGAATCGATTTATTCCTCCAAGCTATAACGCTTGAGCTTGCGGTCGAGAGTTGATCGTTCGATGCCGAGCAAGATTGCAGCGCGACTCTTATTGCCTTGCGTAGCGCTGAGTGTAGCCATGATATGCGCCTTCTCAACTTCGTCCAACGTTTGAGGAGTAAACTCCTGCATTGACTGGACGGATGAAGTTGCCGTTGTGGCATCGAGCAGCTTGATAGGTGCAATCGCTAAATCCTCGACGTCAATGGTCGAACCACTGCCCAGCACTACGCCTCGTTCAACCACGTTGCGCAATTCGCGAACATTGCCCGGCCAATCGTGCCGGCACAATCGCTCCATCGCTGCAGGCGTGAATCCAACGATGCGGCGATCGGCTTGTTGCTGAAATTGGCTGAGAAAATACTCTGCCAAGGGTGGTATGTCATTCTTGCGATTGCGCAGTGGTGGGACTGGAATTTCGATCACGCGCAGGCGAAAGTACAAATCGGCACGAAACTGCTTGTCGCGTACCGCTTGTTCCAAGTCGCGATTGGTCGCGGCGATAACGCGCACGTTCACTTGAATCGATTGGTGGCCGCCCAACCGTTCGAACGCTTGACCTTCGAGGACGCGCAAGAATTTAGCCTGTAGCTCGCTGCTCATTTCACCGATCTCGTCCAGCAGCAGCGTCCCGCCATTGGCAGCTTCGAACTTGCCGACCTTGCGTTCCGTGGCACCGGTAAAGGAGCCCTTTTCATGACCGAAGAGCTCACTTTCGAGCAACGTCTCGGTGAGCGCCGCGCAATTCAAACAGACAAACGGCCCTTTCTTGCGGGGACTGGCGAAATGCATCGCTCGGGCTACGAGCTCCTTGCCTACGCCGCTCTCTCCGCGAATCAATACCGTCGCTCGGCTCGGCGCGGCGCGTTCGATTTCCTGTTGCAATTGCAGCATCACGGCGCTTGAACCGACAATTTCGCTTTCTGCATTCAGCCGCTTGCGAAGCTGAACGATTTCGTTGCGAGTTACCGAGAGATTCGCGACAAGTTCCTGTTGTTTGCTGAGATTCTTGAAAGCCAATGCTACGTTTTCTGCTACCGCCAACGTGAATTCCAAGTCATCAGGGTCAGGTATTCGC
>SYJV01000096.1 GCA_005798335.1 Planctomycetaceae bacterium
CAATTAATCTCAATACCGTTCAACGAACGTGGGATAAGCTTCCAGCTTGTCAACCTGTAGCGGAGTTTCGCCATTGCTTGCACAAGATATTGACAAGCTGGAAGCTTATCCCACGTTCGTTGAACGGTATTGCAATTAATCTCATGAAGGATATAAAAATTGCAATGCGAAATTTGTTGTGTACGATGCTTCGTTTCCTGTGGCTGTACGCTGCGATTCCTTATCTGGCAGTGACCATCATTTTTGCTGTGCTGCAGCGCAAGCTGATGTATCAACCGACGACTGCCAAAAACTTGTCAACCACAGCTTGCAATCTGCCGCCAGAGTCGGCCAGAGACATCGTCATCACAGCCGCAGATGGTGTTAAGCTTAAGGGCTGGCTAATTTTCGCAAGCCCACTCGAACCTGGTGGTGGAGTACAGCTACAACGCAATTTGGTACTCTATTTTCCTGGTAACGCTGGTAATCGGTTCCAACGGCTGGATGACTTGCGCGAGATTGCTGGACTTGGCTTTGATGTCTTGATCGCCGACTATCGAGGTTATGGCGATAGCGAAGGTCGGCCTAGCCAATCGGCCCTGCAGTCTGACGCTCGACTGGTGTGGCAGTACGCGTGCACCCAGTTGAATTATGCTCCCCAGAGAATCGTGATTTTCGGTGAATCGCTCGGAGGTGCAGTGGCGTTATCGCTTTGCCCGCACGACTCTAGTCATCATCCTCGCCCGGCGGCAGTCTTGCTTAATTCGACCTTCGCGAAAATGTCCGATGTTGTAGCGTGGCATTATCCTTGGTTTCCGTTCCGGTACTTGTTACTGGATCGATGGCCTTCGGTAGATTGCATGTGTCAAACGCAAATTCCTGTCGTCATTTTTCATGGTACTGCCGACGAGATCGTGCCGTATTCGCAAGCACAAAAACTGGCTGCCGCATCTCCTCTGGCTCGCTTGATCAAGATCGAAGGAGGTTCACATAACGGACTTCCGTTCGACCATCTGCGCACCGAACTGTTGCGTTTGCGAACACCATAAGACGATCCGTACTTTCGATGTCAGCGGTCTGACTACTGCTGTCTGCAATTCGATCAACCGATGCGTCTTCTGATCACCAACATTACCAGCAACGGTACAACAACACTGGCGATCCAGGCCAGTACATTCCAGTTCCCAGTTTTGCTGAGCGCACCCAAGAGTGCAAACGCACCGGACGTTATCAAGCTGGATGTACCCAGCCCGATTGCGAATTGCGGCCAGCTCATGCGGTGAACTCCACACAGCAGAACGGCCGACTCTGCCAAAATAGGCAACGGCCGGAGTGCGATTAACCACCAAACTCCTACGCTCGAGATTTGGGCGTCCAGCATCGTCAGATGTTCTGGTGACGAAAGCCGTTCAGCCAATCGGCGGCCCCAGATTCTGGACAGTACAAAGCCGATTGTCGAGCCCAGAAACATGCCACTTGCGCATACTACGGTCGCCATCATCCAAGAGGCAACTTGTCCGCACACCGTGCACACAAAACTGCTCGGAATTGGCAGCAAGATATCGCTCGCCAAGAGAATGAAGCTAACCAGGAGCACCTTTGACGGCTGTTGCCCAACCGATTCGAGGGCTTGTCGTGCGGTCTGTTCAAACGAGAGGCCCACCAGCAACAGCGGCAGACTGGAGATCAAGACCCAAACCGCAATCGCAAATACAGTTCGAAAAAAATGTGAGGCGCTATCCAACTTGGCTAACGGTTTTTCGTTTTATGGGGCTTGAGTGATTCGGAAATGGCAAAAGCAATTTCCATGGCCTGTTCGTAATTCAGTCGCGGATCGCAATTGGTCTGGTAAGCGGTGTGCAAGTCGTCTTCGGTCAAGCCACCCGCGCCACCAACACATTCGGTAACATTCTCTCCGGTCAATTCCAAGTGGGTACCGCTCAACCTAGAACCGCAATCACGATGTACTTCGAAAGCTAATCTTAATTCAGCGAGTATGTCGTCGAACTTGCGAGTCTTTCTTCCCGAGCTGGTGGCTAACGTGTTTCCGTGCATGGGATCACAAATCCACACGGCTCGCCGATCATAGCGCCGCAGGATCTCGACCAGCGGCGGCAGACCGTCGGCAAGCTTCGTGACTCCAAAGCGATGGATCAAGGTCAATCGCCCGGGTTCATTTTCCGGGTTAAGCAACTTGGCTATTTCCACGAGTTGATCGGGCCGCATGCTCGGCCCAACTTTCAATCCGATCGGATTGCGGATGCCTCGCATGTACTCCACATGGGCACCGTCGAGTGCTCGCGTGCGATCACCGATCCATGGAAAATGTGTTCCCAGGTTATACCAACCGCAACCACGTACGCTTTCGCGCGTGAGCGCTTGCTCGTAATCCAAATGCAGCGCTTCGTGCGAAGTAAAGAAATCGACGCGGCGCAATTCGCGACTTTGTACCGAAGAAATAGTATCGACAAACTGCAACGCGTCTTCGATCGCCTCGACCAGCTTGTGATAGCGAGCCGACTCGTCACATTGCGAGACAAACTGTAGTTCCCAATTCTCAGGATGATGTAGATCCGCGAATCCACCTTCGCTGAGCGCCCGGATGAAGTTCAGCGTCAGCGCAGATCGCCCGTAGGCGCGCAGCAGCAATTGTGGATCGGCCCGACGCTCGTCGATCGAGAAACCAGCTCGATTGATCAAGTCACCACGATACGCTGGCAACGCACATCCGTCGCGAGTTTCCGTGTCGCTGCTGCGCGGCTTGGCATATTGGCCAGCAATTCGCCCGACACGGACAATTTTTTGCTTGGCGCCAAAAATCATCACCAAGCTCATTTGCAACAGCACTTTCAACTTGCTGGCAATCGATTCTGCTTGGCAATCGTCAAACGATTCCGCGCAATCGCCGCCCTGCAACAGCCAAGCCTGCCCCTGCTCGACTTCTGCCAATTGATGCTTGAGATTGTCGACTTCCCAACTGGTTACCAGCGGAGGCATTTTTTGCAGTGCATCGAGTACGTCCTGCAATTCGCCTGCGTCGCCATATTGAGGCTGCTGATGCGCAGTGCGGGACTTCCATGAGTCAAGTTTCCAGGAATTCGACATGAGATAACCCAGGGAGAGTAGAGCAATTGTCCTCAATTGCTCACTATTCGATTGTCCTCAATGGCTCTTAAACCATTGCGGACTGTTGCTCAAGAAAACGATTGAGGACAATCGTTCTACTCTCACTAATGCGAAAACAGAAACTCGCGGCTGGTCATCAGGCTCCACAGTAAGTCCTCATAAACCTCGCGCCGGTTGCCATCCTCTTTCAATGACTCTTGAGCCAACAAGAGTACTCGACGACGTTCGTCCGCGGAAGGAGTACGAGATAAGGAGCGCAAATAGGCTTCGTCGACGATTTGTTCCAGCGGCAATTTCTTGTCCAGCCATTGGCTGACAATCGATCCCTTGTCCGCCAGTTTGTCGTTGATGGTCGAGCCATTATTGAGATGCAATACTTGCACAATCGTCGGTTGGTCGCTGCGTTCGCAATCACACGTGATGCGTCGTTGATGCCGACCAAACGTTTTCAGAAAATAATTCGATACCGCCGAATCATACAATTCAAGGGATTTTGTCCCCTCGGGGTATACGTCCGTCTTGTTGCGATCGCCCCCTGGGAATTCCAATTCAGCAAATTTAGTGGTAACTCCGGTCACTTGACATATCGCATCGTGAATCACTTCTGCCATCAAACGGCGCGGCGTGTAACGGCAGTAGTGCCGCGCGTCAGGCGCATTATCTGGAGTAGCTTCAGACGATCGCTGATAGGCGTGCGAGTTCAAGATCGCGCGCATCAACGATTTGAGATCGTAGCGCTGGTCAATCAAATTATCTGCCAGCGACTGTAGCAATCGTTCACTGGAGGCTGGGTTGCTGGTGCGCATATCATCCACGGATTCAACCAAGCCTACTCCCATGAAATTTGCCCACACGCGATTTGATATCGCGCGAGTGAAATACGGGTTCTTGGGATTGGTCATCCATTCGGCCAGAACCTGACGCCGATCTGCAGTATCGTGCATATCGATCGGCGGAGCGTCCAGTGGCGCTGGCGGTTGTGGCTGCCCTCGCGAGGGCTGTATCAAGTCACCTCGTTCCAACACGACAATAGTTCGTTTGCCGTCCCCGCTGCGAGAATCGCCGCCCCAACCCTTGGCGCGCACACGGGCAAACATATTCGCCATGGCATAGTACTGATCGTTCGTCCATTTTTCCAAAGGATGATTGTGGCATTTGGCGCAGCCGATCGACAACCCCAGAAACGCTTGGCAAGTATTTTCTGTTAACGACTGTGGGTCTTGGTGAATTGCATAAAAATTCGTCGCACCTTCGGTGAGACTCTCGCCGCGCGCGACAATCACCTGCCGGACGAATATATCCCACGGCGTGTTTTGCTGGACATTGGCACGTATCCATTTGTAGAACGCGGCCACTGCGTCCGCCCGCAACAAGTTGCCGTTAACTAAGAACAAATCGGACCAACGGTAGCTCCAATAGTCCACGAAAGCTTCGCTGCCGAGCAATTCATCGACCAGAAATTCGCGCCGATCCGGCCGGTTGTCGCTCATGAATCGGCGAACTTGTTCCTCGGTAGGCAAGATGCCCACGGTATCCAAATAGGCACGGCGAATGAATGTTTCGTCGGAACAACGTGGCGACGGAGCCAAATTCAGTGCCTGCCATTCAGTCAGCAATATCTCGTCGATAAAATTTTTGGGACGAAACTCGGCATACGCGCTGGGTGCAGGATTCAACGCGTAAGGCACAACTACTTGAGCAATTGCAAGTCGACTCGCAAACCAACCGATCACTGCCGATTTTCCAGGCCCAACGACCTTGATGAGCCCATTTTCGTCGACTTCAGCCACCGACTCGTTGCTGGAACTGAACCTAGCCCAATGTGTGACGTCCTCGACTCGGCCCGTTGAGTAAGTTGCGCGAATCGCCAGTTGTTGACTTGCATCCGGTTTCAATTCGAGCCGGGTTGGAGCAATTTCGATGCTAACAAGTTTCGCATCATCCTGGTTGGGCCCTGGAGTTCCTTGAGCGATCCACTCAGCCAAGATTCGATAGTCGCGGGAGCCTTCCTCAAGTCGCAAGCCGCCTTTGTGGGCCAGCATGCCCGAAGGCTTGGCCAGCAAAAGACTCCTACCGGGCTCAACCGGTTCGATCCGGCGACCGCGATCTTGTCGACTGATGGCGAAGTGGTCCGCAGCGCTGTCGTAGCCTCGCAAGCTCAGGCGAAATCCTCCCTTGCCAGCCAGCGCTCCGTGGCAAGCACCGCTGTTGCAACCCGCGCGAGTGAGGATGGGTTGAACATGTGCCTCGAATTCCCATTTTTTCGCCACTGAAGAATCTACTGCTGGCGCAGGAGAATTTTCATCTGCCGAAAAACCGACCCGCTCGCAAGCGCCAACTAGAATCGCGACCAAGCCAATCAAGTACAAACTATCGAACTTCACGATCTTACAATCTTAATTTGGGTTTGTTGTTCGCAAGCAAAAGTGCGGAATGAGGATTCGGGTAACTCTCAATGAGTCGTTCGAAAGTACAAGTTCAAGGTTTCCGCAACTCGTCACCGCTTAGAATAACTCGCGAATTTCACGGAATCCTGAATCAACCAGCGGGAACGGACGTCCCGCAGGCCCCGGTAAATGCGTATCAACCTTTAAACCGAGGCTATGAAAAATCGTCGCGACAACCTCGGGCGGTTCCACAGGACGTTCTGCTGGGACTGCACCAATCGGATCGCTAGCACCAACGACTTGTCCACCTTTCACTCCGCCACCCGCAAATCCAACGGTAAAACACTGTGGCCAATGATCGCGCCCGCCCGCAGGATTCACTTTAGGAGTGCGCCCAAACTCGGCCAAGTTAACTACAAGCGTATCGTTCAACAATCCTCGTTGACTCAGATCTTCCACGAGCGCCGCGTATGCTTGATCGTACATCGGTGCGACGACCGTCTTCATGCCTTCGATCGACGTGAACGGTTTACTGCCGTGAATATCCCAAGTAATTTCGTCAAACACGGTGAGAAACGAATTGATCGTCACAAAACGCACGCCGGATTCAATCAGTCGACGCGCCAGCAAGCAGCATTGCCCCAGCCGATTCATTCCATATTTTTCTCGAATCCGCGTAGGTTCTTTGGACAAATCGAAAGCCTCGCGAGCTTGAGGACTGGTCATCAAGCGATACGCAGTATCAAAATGGGCGCTCATCAATCGCGCACTTTCGCTGGCCTCAAACTGCGTCATCGACTCTTCAACCGCTTGGCGCATGCGACGTCGGCGATCGATTCTAGCTGCTGGCAGCGACGCTGGCGGCAACAGATCGGGAACTTGAAATTTCTCTTTCGATGGATCAGCCATCAACGCGAACGGGTCATAACCCTTGCCGAGAAACCCGCCCGCTTGCCCGTTGGGCAAGTTGCCTCCGCCACGCCCCATCGTCTCTGGCAATACAACATGCGCCGGCAAGTCTCCGCGCGGACCGCGCAGGTACCACAGCGCCGAACCGACGTGCGGAGTATTGATGCCACCAGCGAACAATCGACCGGTCTGCATGATTTGCCAGCCCGCATCGTGAACCGCCGCGCCCCGGTGAAAGCACGATCGCACTAATGCAATCTTGTCGGCGACGGAAGCGGTGCGCGGAAGTATTTCGGAAAGCTGGATTCCGCTGGCCTTGGTGGCGATAGGCTTGAACGGTCCTCGTATTTCGACGGGAGCATCCGGCTTCATATCGAACGTATCAAGTTGGCTGGGCGCGCCGAGGTTAAAAATGAGAATGCACGATCGATTGTCTTTGGCCGGGTCGACTAACCCAGCGTCGCGAGCCTCGAGCAATTGCGGCAACCCCAAACCAATTGCCCCGAGCGTACCAACTTGCAGAAAATCACGACGCGTGACACCGTCACAAGTGTGGGCTGAGCCATTTCCGTGCAATTCGAGCATAAACCCATCTCGCCTTCGTTACGCGAAGTGTTTTGAAAAATTTTTTAAAAGTTAGCTAAGCCAACTCCAATCCCAAACAAGCAATTCCCATACTCATGGCATAATCCTAACTGGAATGGGACTATGATGTAAAGCAAGCTTGGACGCTGTCGAGCGAATACGGTTGGATCAACCTCTTTTTTTGTGATTTTGACATCAGTAGTGGTTGGACAGCGCCACTTTTTCGTGGCATACAAGCCCGAAGCGCAAGCGAGTGAATAACTTACGACGATTGCGACAATTCACTCGCTTGCGCTTCGGGTTTGTATGCCACGAAAAAGTCGCGCTGTCCAAGTAGGAAATACCTTGGAAAACGTTATCGAACTGTTTCAAGTTACCAAGCGATATGGACGCAAGGCGGCTCTCCAGGATTTGTCGCTGAACATTCCCCCTGGAATCACCGGACTGCTGGGACCAAATGGCTCGGGCAAGAGTTCACTGATCAAAGCGCTGCTCGGCCTGGTGCGTGTTCAATCTGGCTCGCTCAGCGTCCTTGGACATCGCTTGCCAGATGATGTGCGAATCATTCGCGACCTAGTCGGCTATATGCCCGAGGATGATTGTCATATCAGCGGCTTGACCGGCATCGAGTCCATTCACTTCATGGGCCAGCTCTCAGGCCTACCTAAACGCGAGTGCTTGCGCCGGGCTCACGAGATTCTCGATTTTTCCGACATTGGACAAGAACGCTATCGCGCCGTGGAAACTTATTCGACCGGCATGCGCCAGAAATTAAAATTCGCACAAACTTTGGTACATGATCCTCAGTTACTGATATTCGACGAACCCACCACAGGACTCGATCCAGGGCAGCGCGTCGCTATGCTGCAACGCATCGAAACCTTGGCTCGCAAGCACGGCAAATCGATCTTGTTGAGCACGCATATTCTGCCAGATGTCAAAGACATTTGCGATTGGATTGTCATATTGGCCGAAGGACGGGTAAAGGCAGCCGATCGGCTCAGCAATCTTCTGCGGCCAGTTACGCCAGGGATGAGGTTGCGAGTCTTGGAAAATCACGAACAGCTTAAACTTGAGCTGAAGGCGATGGGTTGGGATGTCCAACTCCAGGATGATGGCATGCTGTGGGTAGCGGGCGTGACGGACGAAGATTGCCAGGCTATTTGGCGGGCGGCTGATAAAACCAACGTTTCGATTCTCAGCCTTGAACCGGCCAGTAATTCGTTGGAGCAGATTTTCTTCAATATTGTTCACGAGACGAAACATGCCGCTGCATGACGTTGGCTATCGAGCGTGGAGCGGTGAGCGCCGCTGGCGAGTCCTTCGCTGGCTGGTGATCGCGTGGACGGGCATTCAACTTGTGTGGCGCGGCACGTGGTTGCGGCGCACGTTCATGCTCAGTTTCATACCCATGTTGTTCATGGGAGGTGGCTTCTTTATATACGAACAATCCACGACCGATCGCGGGGCTCAACGCGCGGTTGCTGAAATACTGTCTCGCAACATTTCGATACCGCACGTCGTAGAGGCATTCGCTGAAGACCCCGTGAAAGCTCGGTATCAAGTCTGGGCATCTCTGCTGCTCACTTATGTTCGCAACCTGCAAGCTTTCATGGCTCTAATCATTATTGGTATCATCGCACCGAAATTGATTTCCTATGACCTGCGCAGTCGCGGATTCCTGCTCTACTTTTCACGTCCAGTTTCAACGCTCGAATATATCCTCGGCAAGTCAGCGGTGATTTGGAGCTTCTTGGTTCTCAGTATAACCATTCCCGCGTTGTGTCTGTACGTGATTGGCGTGCTGATATCGTCCGAGCTGAACGTGTTGTGGATTACGTGGGATTTGCCGCTAAGGATTTTGGCTGCTTCGATCGTGTTGATCGTTCCGACTACCGCGGTTGCGCTGGCATTATCTTCACTGACATCGGAAAGCCGCTATGCCGCATTCAGTTGGTTTGCTTTTTGGATCGTCGGCTGGGTTTCGTTCATGGTCTTAACCAGCGACGCTGCTCATCGCCAAGTCAGGCGAGGGCCGTTCCGCGGTCGACGATTTGAAATCACCGTCGAAGACCTCGAGCTGCTTGACCGCTGGACGTTCGTTTCGCCCTACCATGTACTTGGGAAAGTTCAACAGTGGGTGTTTGGACTTCATAACAGCGAATCGGCAATTTGGCCGTTCGTCGTCGCGGTGATAGCGGTGACAGTCGCCAGTTTCGCGATCATGTACTATCGCATCAGCGCGCAGCAAAAAATATAGTGTGCCGACCATCATGATCAGCTTTCAGCATGTTTCGAAAACTTATCGCACAGTCATCGGCGTCAACGACCTCGATATCGAAATGCCGCTGGGTTCGTATGGGTTAGTAGGCCCCAATGGCTCAGGCAAGACTACGTTGATCAATCTGTTGACCGGCGGATTGAAGCCGAGCATTGGCAAAGTAAGGATCTTTGGTTGCGACCCTTGGTCCGATCGCAGCGTTCTAAAACGAATTGGGTTGTGCCCATCGAGCGATGTGTTGTACGCCAATGTAACCGGGTTTCAGTGGGTTCAATATTTGACCGTACTATCCGGCTTTTCTCGAAAGGACGCAGCCCAGCGGGCGCGGCAATGCCTGCAGCGGGTAGGAATGGGTGACTCGATGGATCGGCCCATGGGAACCTATTCACTTGGTATGCGCCAGCGCACGAAATTAGCACAAGCGATTACTCACGATCCAGAGCTGTTGATACTGGACGAGCCATTCAATGGAGTCGATCCGATTGGTCGATTCGAGATTGGCAACTTGCTCAAAGAGTGGACTGCACATGGCCGCAGTTTGATTCTGGCCAGCCATATCTTGCATGAAGTTGAGGCGGTAACCAAGTCGTTCTTACTGATCCATGCAGGGCGATTGTTAGCATCTGGCAAAGCCAGCGAGATCCAGCCAATGTTGGTCGATATTCCCCAAGAGGTTCGCTTGCGCGGCGACGGACTGGCCGAAGTGGCCAAGCGGATCGCTGCCGAAAACTGGCTGGTGTCGCTACGTTTTTCACCGGATCGCGGGGACATGTTTGTCGCGGTCAAGGAACCGCGGGCGCTCTATCGATCGCTGGTCGAACTTTCACGCGTAGCGCCCATCAACATAACAGGTGTGCATTCCCCGGACGGTAACTTGACCGCCGCGTTCGATGCTCTCCTGAAAGTTCATCGAGGAGAAACGGCTTGATTCGATCTATTTTCGAAGTATTCGCTTTCGAAGTTCGGCGAACTTTGACACCCGGCCGTAGCGTTCACTGGTTGGCCTTGGTGCTGCTTCCAGCGTTATTGCTTTGGGTGGTGCGTCAGCAGTCTGGACATGCGATGGACGTAATCCAGGCAACTTGGACCATCTACTTTATGGTGCCGATCGTGAGCTGTATGCTCGGCTTGCTGCTCTGGGCGACACCTGCCGTTCAATCGGAGCAGGAGGGGCAAACTTGGATCTACTTGGCGGTTCGACCGCACGGCAAGTTTGCGGTCGTGCTTGGAAAGTATTTAGTCGCAATTGCTTGGACGATCAGTGCAGGACTGTTTTCAACCACCGCTTGCATTTTGGCATCACAAGTCGCCGATCGAGAGCGTCTATGGGGCACGATCAGTTTGTTGGTGATATTGTCAAGCTTGAGCTACGGGGCATTGTACCTGTTGATTGGAGTTCTGTTCACACGCCGCGGTATCGTGATCGCAGTTTCGTATACGCTGATCGTCGAGCTGGCCGTGTCGCTGATTCCCGCCACCGTCAACAAACTGACCATCAGTCATCGCTTGAGAACCATTTTGGCCGACGGGATGGGGCTGGAGCAACTACGCAGTGCGGCGGGAATTCTGTTTGGCGAAAAAGGGGCGCTGCAACATTTGTTGATTTTGCTCGCTTACACAATCTGCCTATTGATTGCTGCACTGTTCGTTCTGCGAAACAAAGAAGTTACCATGATTTCCGAGTCCTAAGAAAGAGAAATGCGAAATCGATGTTACGACAGCAGATAACTCACGGTTTGTTGGCCATCTGGATTTCATTCCAGATCGTAGAAATCGCGAGTGCGCAAAACGCGCCGAGTGCGAAGCAACGCTTGCAGACATTCAAGTCGCTGGACAAGAACGCTGATGGATTTCTGCACAAGTCCGAAGTCAGCGGCCGAATGCTGGAGAGGTTCTCCCAGTTGGACGCCAATGCTGACGGCAAAGTCAGCCAGGATGAGGCATTGGCCGCTCCGGTGCGTCCAGGTGTTCGTGCTGCACCGCGCAAGCCTGGCGAAGTCGTGGCGCCCGCTGCACTCGAAGAACGCAGGCCTGAAAAACTGAAAGTGGGCGAAGTGGCACCGGACTTTACTCTGCCGCATGCGAATTCACCCGACAGAGTTTCTCTGTCCGAACTGTGGCGAAAAAAGCCCGTGGTTCTGGTATTCGGCAGCATTAGTTGTTCGCCATTCCGCAAGCAAGTTGAAGACGTGGAAAAACTGTACGGCCAGTACCGGGACAAAGCGAACTTCCTGATGGTTTACATTCGCGAGGCGCATCCGGACTCTGTGATTTTGGTGAAGACTGAAAAGGGGGACGAATCGCTACAGAAATTTGTCCAGACCGACGATGCCAAACTGCGCGACGAACATGCTCGGACTTGCCAGCGGATTTTGAACCTCTCGTTCCCAACAGTCGTCGATCAAGTCGACAACAAAGTAAACGCGGCTTACTCGGGCTGGCCGATTCGCTTGGTCATCATCGGTACGGACGGCAAAATCATCGATCCAGGCGCTCCGGGCCCGCGAGGATTCGATACCGGCAAAGTCGCTCGGTGGTTGGAAACACTTGTCGTTGAAAAATAACCGGCAAGCAAAAGAAGAATGCGTTCCATCGTTTTGAGTCGTCCGAATTCCGTGTAGAATGTTCGACGCTGGTGCTATGTCACGGCTAATTTCCAGGGTAGCGGAATGCGTCAAGCATTTCGTCGGAGCACTTTCGATTTCGCGATGCTGATCCGCGCTGCACGAAAGCCTTGACGGCTTCCGCTACCCGGAAAATTAGCTGTGGCAAGCCTCCACCGGTCAACCTGCCATTCCCCGCCTAATAGTACCCGAGTTCCCAGATATGAACACTAAAATTCTCCTGGTTGTTTGCGCCACCTTCCTGGCAAACTTGTCATACCTAGCTCATGGAGAAGATCTCACTTGTTTGAAATCTGAGATGGACGCTCCTGCAGGATCGATGAAAGGGTACGAAAAACTGCAGCAGCTCGCACGGCAAGCTCTGGATCGGCGAACAACCAATTTGGAACAACTCAAAACGCCTGAACAAATTACCCAATATCAAAGAACTCTGCGGACAGAGGTCGTCAAGGCACTGGGCGGATTCCCCGAGCGTACGCCGCTGAACGGACAAGTTGTTGGTCGCATTCCGCGCAAAGACTATCGTATCGAAAAAGTAATTTTCGAAAGCCAGCCACACCACCGCGTTACCGCAAATCTGTACATTCCCAACGGTAACGGACCTTTTCCCGCGGTATTGGTGTCCAGCGGCCATAGCCGAACGGCCAAAACCGCCGACTACAATCAGCGCTTCGCGATAATTTTGGCCCAACACGGCATGGCGGCGATCGCCTACGATCCCATCGGTCAAGGTGAGCGATCGCAGATGCTCACCTTGGATGGCAAACCGCAATTCTCTGGCACGACCACCGAACACACCATGATCGGCGCTGGTTCGATTCTTGTAGGCAGAAACACCGCCACCTATCGCGTGTGGGATGCGATTCGCACGATTGATTACTTGGAGACGCGGCCGGAGATCGATGCCAAACGAATCGGTATGACTGGCTGTTCCGGCGGAGGCACATTGACCAGCTATGTGATGGCGCTGGATGATCGCATATCGTGCGCAGCGCCGGCCTGTTATCTGACCACCTTTCGTCGTCTGATCGATACGCTCGGGCCACAGGATGCCGAGCAGAATATTTTCGGCCAACTTGCAATCGGTCTGGATCAACCGGATTACGTAATAATGCGAGCTCCACGACCGACCCTAATCAGCTCCACGACTGGAGATTTTTTTGACATTAGCGGTTCGTGGGACAACCTGCGGCAGGCCAAGTTGCTGTATGGCAGACTCGGTGCCCCCGAACGAGTCGATTTGGTCGAAGCTGAAGGCGGGCACGGAGTTCAACCGACGAATCTCGCCGCGATCGCACAATGGATGCAGCGCTGGTTGGTCGGCAAGGACTCGCCGGTTCCGGTCGTGGATTTCAAGAGCTTTGATGTGCTTCCAGAAGCAGAATTGTTGTGCACAGAAAAGGGCCAGGTCCTGCTGATGCCTGGCGAGCGCTCGGTTTTTAATTTAAACGCGGAGTTAGAAAAATTTTTAGCTCACAAACGAACCCATACCAATCGTGACCAATTGCTCGCCGATGTTCGGCGACTGGCGGGGATCCGTCCGCTCGACCAGCAACCCAAACCTAGTTCCAACAAAGCCGGCAAAGTGCAACGCGATGGATACCATATCGACAAACTGGTAATGCACACCGACTCGGGTGTTCCGATGCCGGCACTCACTTTCCATCCCCAGGATCCCGACGAATCCGCGTATCTGTACCTTCACGACTCAGGCAAAGCGGCCGATGGTGCCGTCGGCGGTCCGATCGAGAAAATCGTGAAAGATGGATTGGTAGTCGTTTCCGTCGACCTGCGCGGACAGGGCGAAACTGGCAGTGGCAAGCCAGATGGCCAACTTGGCGATGCAAAATCTTTTTTCTTAGCTTATTTGTTAGGCCAGTCGATCGTAGGCGCGCACACCGAAGATATTCTGGCCGCCGGCCAATGGGTCGCCAATTATAAGTCCACGAAACCTCGCGAAGTTCATCTGATTGCCGTGGGACGAGTCGGAGTCGCCGCACTCCACGCCGCCGCATTGAATCCGGAACTATTCACCAGCGTAACGCTGAAAGATTGTCCAAGAACTTGGTCGACCATCCCGGCTGAACCGGCGGAATCGCGATGGCTGACAGCCACTGTACACGGTGCGCTCGCGGCTTACGACTTGACCGATTTGGCCAAGCAAATACCTGGCGGCAAACTCCGATTTGATCCGCAGTGATGCAGCCAGCAGGCCAGGTGTGTTCTTAAGTGTCCCGTAGAATTCGTCGAATCCGCGCCGAGTGGGGTGGAACGCTGCCGGAGTTCCAAGGTGCCACTTGCCGATCGCGGCCGTCGCGTATCCCAGCGCCTGCGAGCGATCAGCCAAGGTTGTTTCGTTCAACGATAGACCGCTGTTTTGCGCAATAGCGTTAAACTCGTGACCGAAACGCGTCGGATAGCGCCCCGTCATTAGACCCAATACCGTTCAACGAACGTGGGATAAGCTTCCAGCTTGTCAATATCTTGTGCAAGCAATGGCGAAACTCCGCTACAGGTTGACAAGCTGGAAGCTTATCCCACGTTCGTTGAACGGTATTGTCATTAGACCAGCTCGCGACGGGCTGCAATAAGTGGCTGCCACATATCCTTGAGTAAAACGAACGCCGTTGGTGGCCAGCGAATCGATATGCGGCGTCGGAATGTCCTTGCAGCCGTAAGCCCCCGTCTCGCCGTACCCAAGATCGTCGGCATACAAGATCAACAAATTCGGCTGCTTGGCCGCGAGCCAATTCGATGACGCTACCAGCAGCAAAATGGTCAAAGGCAACAGAGCCAGTGGATGCACACAACGCATTATTTCGCCTATCGATGGCGAGCATTCGGGTCAATTGAATTCTGGGCAAACATGTCGCACCATTCTCTAGAGAATTGTTGTGCGCGATCTTGTCGAGGCTCTTGTTGGGCTATGTGAAGAAATCTGGGCGCAAGTCAACGGGCCGGCGCGGCGACTGCTCGAGCATCGGCGCTCGCCGCTGATCGAAAATCGCTCGGGATGTGTCGTCGTCCAGCTTGTTCGTCGTTGGCAACGTCCGGTTAAGAGCGATCGATGACCAAGAGTCGCCGGGAGCTGGTCCAAGCTTGAATCCGAGGACGGATGGCGCCATATAGGCATCGCTCGGGATCGCGGTCGGTTTTGTCGCCCCGTTAGTCCAAATGAAATCAACTTTCCAACGCACAACCCAACCCAGGCTTCCGAGTATCGTCAGGGGCGCAGTCTTATTAGCCCGAGTGACGAAGTAGACCGAAAAGGTCTGTACTCGCCAAGCGCGGGCAAGGAAGTTGCGAGCCCGCGTGACGCTGTTTTGAAATCGATACGGAATCGTGTTGTGCGGGTGATCGCCAAAAGTAAGCGTGACATTGAATCCCGTTTTGGGCGTCGTCACACGATCCACAGTTTGCATGCCAATGTCGAAAATCCTGTCGTCAACGGACCCGCCCGAGGCGCGTTGCACGTCGAGAGAAGGATTTGCCGTGAAGCCCGTCATCAAGTTCATTTGGCACGACCCTTCCGACTCCAGCCGACCCGCATAAAGGAACTCGTAACAGATTAGTTCGGTGAGCTGCACCATCCCAAACTCTCGATCGCCCATGTCGAATTCATTGGCCGTCGCATCGACGAAAACGCTTGCCTCCATTTGCATCGCATCAGCGTTTCTGACTTTGCCTGCGGGCATATTATCACCAGCGCCAAGGTTGGCGCCGACCCTACAGTGCAGAATTGCGAATTGGCGCCCCGTATGACAGGCCGCGGTCGCGCCGTTGTTGACCCACTTGATATTCGCTGTAGATGCATCGACATTAATTGCCATATCAAGAAAGTCCCTTGGATTTGTTGCCAGACGCCACATCGGTTCGCACTACCAGCTCGCTCTGTGCTGCAATCAGTGCGTCGAGCTGGGCCATGGTGTTTTGGCCGACCACTCCATCGGGGACCAGGAGATTGGCCTGCTGAAATGCGATAACGGTCTTCGCGGTTTCCGCCCCGAAAATTCCGTCGGGGAGTTTTCGGCCACTGTTGGTAGATATAGGCATCGGAAACCCGAGATCAATCAATGCTATCTGCAGCGCGCGAACTCCATTTCCCCGCGCACCCTGGCGTATCGGTGGACTATTGCTGGAAGCCTTAACGAGATCGGGTTCGCTAGAAAAACGCGCGCACTGTAGCATAGCCGACCGCCTAAATCCACTTTTCTGGAGATATAAAATTGCTTTCCGCTGATGGAAATGACTCTAACCGTCAAAGCCGATCAAAACAAGCAGGGGCACCAAATACACTCGACTAATGCGACCCTCGAAACACTTGCGGACAACTGCTGTTTCTGAAGTTGTACTACAATGCTCTACTTATCGAACATCGGTTCCAGGAAAACACAATTACAGATTGCGGAGATTTGTATGCGTTCGCTGATATTGGTACTAATGGTTTTGCTACTGAATGACACGTGGGCACAGGCCGAAGTACCAAAGAGTCCCAATGTGCTGTTCATTGCGATTGACGATTTGCGAGACTGGGTCGGTTACTTGGGGCAGAATCCGCAAGCCAAGACGCCGCATATCGATCGACTCGCAAAGATGGGGCTCGCCTTGACACGCAGCTATTGTGCTGCGCCGGTGTGCAACCCATCGCGATGCGCGCTCATGTCCGGTCTGCGCCCAAGTTCTTCTGGGGTTTACGATAACAACAACGATTGGCGCGAGTTGGTCGCGGAGGATTTGACGCTGACCTCGACTTTCCGAAAAGCGGGCTATTTTGTGTGCGGGGCGGGCAAGATCTATCACGAAAGGTATACGCGCCCCAGCGAGTGGGACGATTACTTGCCGACACCGCGCTCCAATCCTAAGCCCAAAGGCAACGACGGAGTAGGCGGCATTAGATTCGCCCCACTCGATTGCACCGACGACGAATTAGACGATTGGCACATCACCAATTACGCAATAGAGCAACTAGGCAAGCAACACGAAAAGCCATTCTTCCTGGCCTGCGGACTTCACAAACCGCATATGGCCTGGAACGTGCCCAGAAAATATTACGACATGCATCCACTGGAGAGCATTCGACTGCCTCCGTATATGAAGAATGATCTAGACGATGTCCCTACATCTGGAATCGCAATGGCCAAACCTGATGGTGATCACAAGAATATCGTCGAGTCCGGGCGATGGAAGGAAGCGATTCAGGGATATTTGGCTGCTGGCAGTTACACAGATATGAACGTCGGGCGATTGCTGGATGCACTGAACAAGAGCGAATACAAGGACAACACGATTATTGTCTTCTGGAGCGATCACGGTTGGCACTTGGGCGAAAAAGACTACTGGCGTAAGTTTGCTTTGTGGGAAAACACCACACGAGCTCCATTGTTGTGGGTCGTTCCCGGACTGACCAAGCCTGGTACGGTAAGTGACCGGACAGTCGATTTCATGACGATCTTTCCCACACTGACAGATTTGTGTGGCATTCCAACTCCCAAGCACGTTGAGGGTAACAGCATTCGCGCGTTGTTGGCTGATCCCAAAGGCCAGTGGAACGAACCAGCGATCACGACGTTTCGTTTCAAGAACCATTCTGTCCGCACAGAAGGCTGGCGATACATTCGATACGCCAATGGTGACGAGGAACTATACGACGAAACTGCCGATCCCAACGAATGGAAAAACCTTGCCCAACACGCCGAGTATACACAAAAGAAAAGTGAACTTGGAAAGCTGTTACCGAAAGAAGATACACCTGAAGGCGGCAGAGTTACCGGGAAAAAGAAGAAACGAAACAATTGAAACTGTACCACCGCTCTCTGCATGACCTGGCGCTAGGATCTGGCCTGTTTGGATATGTCGATAACACCCTTTAGGTTGCCAGAATTTGACTTATCTGCAATCGAATCGTGTGCTCGCCGATGCGAATTTCAACTTCATCGTCAATTGAGTAGATCAAGCAGTTGTTGTATGCGGTGTCGACCGGCTCAGTCATCCTTTCGAGTTGTCGATCTATGAGATTGATGATCCAGTACTCCTCAACTCCCGCCGATGCATAGATCGTCGCCCGAGCTCGATCCTTTGTCAGCGCAGTATCGGCAACTTCGATCAGCAGTCGACAATCGGTTCCACTGGGATGCCGGTCGCGAAAGTCTGAGTGAGCGCCCCGAATGACCGCCAGGTCCGGTTCGGGTTCGCTCCGTTGAGTCGTAATCGGAAGTTGGCACTGGACGAGAAACCCACCACGGATATTTGACTGCAACCAGTCGTTCATCCACCGCACGACAAAACCGTGGACCGGCCGTCGATTCATTTTCTTGACAATCCATCCCTCCAGCAATTCGACTCGATCATCGGGGGTTAGTAAACCAAGTTCGCCAAGTCGGTGATAGTCGTCGACCGTAAATCTATGTATGGGCAATGGCGGGGGCGTGTCGGTTGAACTAAAAGAAATCCCGGAGGACATAGCTGGTTCACTTATATAACGCAAAAGCAACTGGCGACCCTCAATTGTAATCTATGTCTTCGTCGGTGGGGTGGCACAAGCTATTTGAGTTCTTTGTATACAATGGTTCATCACAATTTCGCTATGTTCGCGTCGACCTTGATTCGCTACCCTTATTTTCAGTTTGATGAATGCAGTCCAGAGTAGTGCACGGAGGATTCAAGGTGACATTTCGAAATTTGCGGTTTGCATTGATCGTTTGGATATTTGCCGCTGTCCCTGTCAGTGCGGAACTAACGGGGCAGCTCAAGATCAGCGGACAGACCTTGCTCCTCAATGGCTCGGGCATGCGAACCAAGACATTTGTCCATGTCTACGAGAGCGGCCTTTATTTGTTGGCGCCCAGTCGTGATGCGCACACCATTATGGCCTCCGACGAACTAATGGCGATTCGAGTCAAGATCACGTCCGGATTCGTGGATCGCGATTCGTTGGTCGCTTCTCTTCAAGAAGGTCTCCGTATGTCGACCGGCGGAAAGTCGCATGAAATCGCTGGCCAAACCAAGATGTTCGTCGATATCTTGAAAGACGAAGTCAAGAAGAACGACATTTACGACTTTGTCCACATACCCAACAATGGACTGTATATTCTGAAAAACGGCACTGTTCAGGGCACGATTCCGGGACTAGCCTTCAAGAAGGCTCTGTTCGGAATCTGGATTTCCGATGCACCGGTCGACAAGAACCTGCGCCAAGCCATGTTGTCTGGCGGCGTACAACGGTAGCCAAATCTGCGGATCGTTTTGCGCATTTTGGAACGCCCAGTCAGATACAAGTATGCGATCAACGTCCATCCGAGCGATATCCCACCGAAACAGGTTTGTCACGTTGTGACGGTCCTACTGTCTGTCCCTACCACTCGCTGTGAAATCGAGAAAACATGCTGAGTGAAGATTTTTGGCTCGTAGAAATCGGACGTGGCATGGGGCCGCTGTCGTTTGGTATGACTCGATCGCAAGTGGTCGGTTGCCTAAACGAAAATGGTCTGGCTGACGGCGTCGATCCGCTCGACGAAGACCCAGAAGTCTACGTCAAAGCCATCGAGACGATGATCGCCTTTACGTCCAAACGCCCTCAAGTCCTGATGCGATTAGACGTCGATGACGATCGGGTGAATTTCGCGAAATGGGATATTATCAACAAGCCGATTCATAAGGTTGTGCGGCTGTTCAAGAGCCAGCCCACCGATACGCTGTGGTGCGATTACTTCGAAGAGGACGAACAAGCGATCGCTAGCAGGGATGGTGACGGTCGAACTACTGCGGCGGACGCCGAACTCATGCGGTCGGGGACGTTGTGGTTACCGGCATTGGGGCTCGGTTTTTCGCTGGACCAAGGGCTGGTGGCAACGGTCCACATTTGCGATCCCAAGCATGCTCCCAAATACGGATCGGGCGCCTGGAACGTACCTCAGCAAAAAATGTCTGAAACGGGGATCATTCCGCGCCCCATGCCACGCGCTGTCAAGCCGAGTTTCGCGCGACCGATTCTCAATATTGTAGCGGTGCTGGCGCTTGGCATTCTCGCTTGGCGAGCCATCACACTTCAGCTCCGCTGGAACGCCGCTCCCGATGTCCCGGCGATCGTGGTGGCCGTCGATCCGCCTCCACCGGAACCGTTTGGCAATACTTTTACAGTCAAATATGCCGACCCATCTGGCCAGCAACAGCAGGTCGTGTTGGATCGCATGCAGTTCTATGTTGCGCCAAAACTCGACGAGCAGGTCAAGATTCGCTTTCTGCCCGAAGCGCCCGACAAGCCACTTGGCCCTAACCGGATTGGCGACGTCGGGCTCAATCTAGCCATTCCCTACGCGTGTGTCATTGGAATGATCTACTGTGTCCTGCAAGTCGCCGGAGCAGCATTCGGCATGATTCGCAACCGACCGTGGAGTCGCGAGCACCGACAACTGATTTGAGTGATTGCGAAGAGTCAGAGTTGACGGAATCCTCAAGCACTCGCCTTTGTTCCAGCTAGCGTACTATACTCGACTCACTCATCGAATGCGGGTAGAGTGTTCGCTGAATCAACCTGTGGTATAAATCAGCCCCAAGCTTTCGTGACTCTGTGGTTCAATCTGCTTTTCCTGATTCGCAGTGTTGCCGTCGGCTGGAGACTCCCCGATGAATCCATTCGTGATGGAAGTTATCGATGACACCATGGCAGATGTCCTTCGACAAAAAACAGAGGTCGAACGATTGCGGATCGCTGGCCGGATGTGGAAGTCGGCTCGCGTAATCTTACGCGGTGCCATCCGCACCGAACACCCCAATTGGAGCTTCGACCAGGTCAACCGTGAAATTGCTCGACGGATCAGTCACGGCTTGGTGAAGCATGAATCCGACTGAACTTCAGCCATTCGAATTGATGCAGATAGCCGCCGATTTTTTTGAATCCGAGGGTATCCATTACCGAGTGGTTGGTTCGATGGCAAGTATGGCTTACGGCGAGCCACGATTTACGAACGACGTGGATATCGTCGCGGAATTGAGCATGGAAAATGTGCCCACTCTATGCAAAGCGTTCGCGGCTCCCGATTTCTATGTTTCGGAGCAAGCGGTGCGGAACGCCGTGCAACGACGATTTCAATTCAATATCATACATCCCGCCTCAGGTTTGAAAGTGGATGTGATCGTGCCACCCATAAACGAGTTTACCCAATCGGAGAAGTCACGAATTAAGCGGATCGCTAGCGAGGGAGAGTATTCGGTTTGGTTCGGTTCGCCCGAAGATGTGCTGCTCAACAAACTGGTCTATTTCAAACTCGGTGGCGGTGAAAGCCAAAAACATCTTCGCGACATCGGCGGGATGCTGAAATTGCTTGGCGACAAACTAGACAGCGATTACGTGAAGCATTGGGCGAAGAAACTCGATGTGTATTCCGAATGGGAACAAGTCCTGAAACGGATGATAAAAACCAACACTTGAGCACCGACTATCGTACTGCGATTGAGCTTTCTATCTATCAATTGGCGAGAGACCGGAATGCAATCAGCCCGGCGCAAGCAGCTTTGGCGCACTAAGCCCAGCAACCTCTTGCACGGCCTTCTGGTCGCACAGTGCTAGACACACCAAGAAACTACCGGAGAAATGGGATAGAATCATGGACCGCCAGCCAACGTTTCCAAAATCAGGATCGATCGAGCGGCAACATGAATTCAAATCCCAGCCATCCAATCGACGTATCGAAGATCGAACGGCCCGATCCTACGTTGTTTCAGTATTACCTATTGTGCGCGATTCTGACGGGCCCGATTTCTCCGTTGGTGCTGCTACCCCTGTGGTTGCGATACATCACGCTGCGATACAAGTTTGGCGACGACGGGGTTTCAATGTCCTGGGGTGTATTCTTTCGACGGGAAGTCTACCTGACCTATCGCCGCATCCAGGATATCCATGTCACCAAGAATCTGCTTCAACGCTGGATGGGGCTTGCCAAAATCAGCCTGCAGACTGCCTCCGGTAATGCTTCTGCCGAAATGGTCATTGAGGGAATACTACAAGCCGAAGAACTGCGCGACCTGCTGTATTCCCGCATGCGTGGAGCCCGCGCGAATAGAAGTGACGGATTACGTGTGCCGCCAACTGTTGGTAACGGGATCACTCCATCAATCGGCATCGAATCCACCTCCAGCGCGAGCGCTTCCGGCGACCGCGAGTGCGACGATGAAGTCCTGCAGTTACTGACCGAAATTCGCCACTCGCTGCAACTCCTTGCCCAACGCGAAGGAAGAGAACCTTGATTGGCGAGCAAGCAGTGATACGAGCCAGCCAGTGGTGTTACCGCGGAGTTTGGGCAGTGGTAACGAAGTGGCTGCGAGTGCCGAGCGAGCCGCCATGGCTGTCAGGGGCCGACGATCAATCCGTCTGTGCTTTTCGACCCGCGGAAGGATATTTAGAATATTTGAAATTCTATTTCTGGATTGGGCTGTTCGCCGTGGACATCGTCTTGGTTTTCGGCTGGGTCGCCATTCTCATTGCCAACCCGTTCCTCGGCACCGTAATCGCGCCGCTTGCCTGGGCGATCATTATCTTGCCGGACATAGTGGTCTATATTGCGATCCATCTGAGGTACGACACGACTTGGTATATCCTCAGCGATCGGACGCTGCGTATCCGTCGCGGAATATGGACCATCCAGGAAACGACGATCACGTTTGACAACATTCAAAATGTGTCCGTCCGGCAAGGGCCAATCGAGCGGATGTATGGCATTTGCGATGTCGTTGTTGAAACGGCGGGAGGAGGGGGTTCAAAATCCGAAGCCGGGCCAGCCGACGTTCACACGGGTTTGCTCGAAGGAGTCAACAATGCCGAGGAGATCCGCCAAATGATCATGAAGCAGTGGTTGGCCACGAAGACTGCCGGGTTGGGCGATGAAGCCACCGAAGAAGGCGTCGAAGGCATTTCAACCAATTCGAACGCATGGAACCCAAATCATGTCGCTGTCTTGCGTCAAATTCGTGATCTCGTTTCCCAGTTGCGCTAGCATGCGTGGAATTTTCGAGAGTCCATGCGGCAAGCTGCGTACCGATATTTATGTTAACTTGCCACGGTGGATGCGGGTAAGTTGCTCGAGAACGCGATTCACAAACTGTAACATGCAGTAATACTAGTCCCAGTAGATCCCAGAAGGGATTCAGACTGCCACGCGGGAAAATAATTATGAGTATCCCGAGTCGTTCGCTTCAACAAGCTCGGCACGTACAATCGGCTCAATTCTCGCCGAGCCCGAGGCTTCGCGAAGAGTTAATTTCGGAATGCGACGAATCTGTTCGTGAACATGTCTGTCGCCAAGCAGTGTGCGATCATTACCGCGACACGATCGACAATTACCGCTGGTGGAGTCCAGAAGGGTATTTGCATTTTGGCTATTGGCGTTGGACTACCAATCCTCTGGCGCGGCGCGCTATGCTGGAGGAGATGAACAATCAAGTTTTCCACCATTTGCAACTCGAGCAATTCCAGAGTGGCAAAGTTGCCGATTTAGGTTGCGGCGTAGGCGGGGTATCGCGATTTGGATGCCAGCGCTTTCCGAATCTGCAGTGGTTTGCTGTCAACGTTTCGGAAGATCAGATTGCTGAAGCGCGGAGCCGAACGACCGGAGGCGCGATTTCGTACCACTGTGGGGATTATCATCGATTGCCGTGGGACGATAACAGCTTTGACGGAGCCTTCTACATGGAGAGCTTGTGCTACAGCCTGCGACCGGCAGAAGCGATATCGGAAGCGTGCCGCATTCTTCGTCGAGGAACTCGATTGGTGATTACGGATGGCTTTCTGCGGCGTAATATCGAATCCACTTCGGTATACTTTCGTCAGCTTTACCGTGGGGTAACCAACAATTGGGCGGTTCCGAACTACCACGAAATCTCTCACGTCGAACAATGGACAAGACAAAGCGGAATGCGCGTGGTCGCCAAACGGGAACTGGGTTGGCGATTAGCTCCCACAGCATTCCATTCGGTGCCTCTGACGTTGCTCAGCTATCTAAAACTGTTGGCAAGTCGAAGCCAAAAACGTTGGCGGTGGAAGCAACTTGCCGCCTGCGGATTATCATTGTGGCTTGGCCTGCACCGGCGAAATTTTGGCTACTACATGGTAGTCTTGGAGAAGTAAGACAATGTGCGGGGACTTGATGTAACGCTCTACGAAAAAACGCGTGAATATGGTCAGCTCGCGGCCAAGTATTCGAGTCATTTGCCATGTTTGGCAGTCGAGGTCCTTTCGCCTCAACTCCGTTTCTCCGTTGCTGATTTCTTTCGCATGCCTGGAGAACGAGCTACCGATAAAACGGCCGCCAAATAAAATAACTTTCGTCTCGTCGCATAATTGAATTCGCACCATTATGACGCGTATACATTCTATATGGACAGCGCCACTTTCATTTGCATTGGAAAGAACAAGTCGTTGCAGCGAAATCGTTTAACCCGCAGCCGCTAGGCGAGGATTGGGTTGAGTTTTCGAACTTTTTGCAAAGCCAAGCTCAACCCAATCCTCGCCTAGCGGCTGCGGGTTAAACGACGAAATGGCTA
>SYJV01000097.1 GCA_005798335.1 Planctomycetaceae bacterium
ACCAATTCCTTCAGCTCGCATTTCTTCCGTTCGCTCGGACCCTAGATGGACAGCGCCACTCTCATTTGCAGTGGAAAGAACAAGTCGTTGCAGCGAAATCGTTTAACCCGCAGCCGCTAGGCGAGGATTGGGTTGAGTTTTCGAACTTATTGCAAAGCGAAGCTCAACCCAATCCTCGCCTAGCGGCTGCGGGTTAAACGACGAAAAGGCTAGGGCCAAAAGCCATGCCTTGCACACAAAATGGCGCTGTCCAACTAGGTAGTGGCACGGCTGCCAGATCAGCTTGGCCAAGCATCTTGTGGGCGATCTCCATTATCAACATGTCAGGTCAATTTTTTTGCGGGATACTGATACTGCTGGCCATGTTTTCCGACCCAAAGGACGCGTCCAACGCAAAAAGCTTGCCAATTGGAGTCAAACGAACTTGATAAGGCGAGCGGCAGATAGTTTCTTACCAATACAAGCCCGAAGCGCAAGCGAGTGTATGCCAGGATTGACGCACTCCCTTGCGCATCGGGCTTGCATTCGCTTAGGCCTTGGTAAATTCCCATCTGCCGCTCGCCTAAGGGGTTACTATTAGATTCTTTCATTGGGCCGAAGTTGCGAATTCCACCACTGCTCGACGGAATCAATGGGCACAAACTGGACCAGCGGCACACTAAAGGCTCGGCAAAGTGCGCCCGAATTATTGGGATCTGCGCAATTATTGTTTGCGACGCCTAACCCAGCAGTTGCTTGACGTCGTACATTAGCGCACGAGCTAGGAAGAGAATGTTCTTAGCGTATCTGGGAGCTAATCGGCGAGGTTCGAGAATCGATCGATACAACCATTCGGCGCCTAACTGCTGAACGATCTGCGGAGCTCGTTGAGCTGTACCTGCAAGAAAATCGAAGGACGCGCCAAGTTGAATGCTTAACGGAACCCCGAGTTTTTGATAGTTTTCATGAATCCACAGCTCGCCTTTAGGTTGACCGAATGCGACCAGCAGAATATCGGTCTTGGCATATCGAATATTCTTCAGCATGGCTTGATTCTCTTCGTCGCTGAGCGGTCGAAACGGCGGAGAATAGCAACCTGAGATTTGCACGTTAGGAAACTGCCGACGCAATTCAGTCGCTGCTGCATCGGCAACTCCTGGGGCTGCGCCCAAGAAATAAATACGATGCCCTTGCGTTGCGGATAATCTCGCTAGCTCGACGATTAGGTCCGCGCCAGCAACGCGTTCCGGCAGTGGGTCAACTCCGCAGCGACTGCGCATCACAATTGGATAGCCGTCAGCCAGAACAGCAGCGGCATCGCGATTAACCGTTCGCAGACAAGGATTCCGCTCGGCCAACATCAAATAGTTCAAGTTCGCGGTCACGAAATAGCTGGGTTGTCCCCGCATGATGATTTGGTTGGCAATGTCGACAACTTCTGCCATGTTTACGCGGGCAAAGTCGGTTCCCCAGACGGGAACGGTTTCTGGTAGGCAAATTTGAGGCAGCTCGCCCAAGCCCGAGCAAGTCGGCTCTATGACCGGGAAGACGAGTGGAGCGACAGAGTCTTCTAAACTCGTTGGTGCAGCACTGGCTTGTGGGCTGAAGGGCGAGTTACCAGGCATACCTGCCGCGGTCGGAAGAAACGTCGAATTGGGTAGAAAGCTGGCTCTCATTCGAGCAAAGTCCTTGATAGCATGATGGGCTCGGTTACATTGCAGGACAAGCAAACTTACAACGCGACTTTGAGGGTTGAGTTAGCCCGACCATGGGAAACGAGCATCGAGCCTGTGCAGTTCGTTAGGAATGCAGGTTGTAACGATTATGACTTTGGAGAGTGCTATTGAACGCAATGGTGATTGTGGTCGAAGGGCTTGGAACCAGTTTGATTGGTGCGTACGGTTCGTCTGGCGCCGTAACACCTACGCTGGATCGATTGGCCTCGCGCGGCATGTTACTCGATAATTGCTTTGTCGATTCGCTCGAATTGCCACAGCAATTGACCAGTATGTGGACTGGTCGCCATGCAACGCAAGACGCGCAACTCGATTGGACGATTTGGAGAGCCTTATCAGCTCAGAAAATTCCCGCGAGGTTGATTACCGATTGCCGCGCAGTTGCCGAGGTCGCACAGCAGCTCGGTTGCTCGGACGTGACGCTGATTGATGTTCCACCGCCGAATCAACTTGCAGATGAACCCGAGCAGTGCGTTGTTACCGAAGTATTCTCGGCCGCGATTGAGGAAATCCTCTCGGCGGATTCAAGCGGACTGGTTTGGGTGCACTCGCGAGGTCTGTGTATTCCGTGGGACGCTCCCGCAGGATTGCGCACGCGCATGATCGATCCCGAAGACCCAGAGCCACCGATGGAAGTTGCCTTGCCACTGGCTAAAGTAGATACGAACACCGACCCCGATTTGGTTGTCGGCTGGGGGCAAGTTGCAACTGCACAGGCGGCAGTAATTGACCAAGCCATCGAAGCGTTACAAACGGCGATCCAATCTCGGGCCGATGCCAAATCGTGGAGTTGGTTGATTACATCGCTAGGCGGTTATCCATTGGGCGAGCATGGGCAAATCGGCTGGCTGCGACGTCAAATGTACCATGAAGAAATTGCTGTTCCAGCGATCGTCTACTCTCCTAAAAAGCAGCAAAGTGGAGTTCGCCGAGGTGAGCTGTGCCAATTGCCCGATTTGTGCGCGATCCTGCTGGAGTGTTTGGGTTACGATCCTCCTGAATCGATGTGGGGCCGCAGTCTGCTAGCTGAGAGTGCACCGACTGCGTCTACTCAATGGCCACACGAGCACTTGCTTGTTTGGTTGGGTGAGCCCTCCTGTGGCTGGATTCGCTGTCCAGCTTGGAGCATGTTGCAGGTGGACGGCGGCATGCCACAACTGTTCGTGAAACCCGATGATCGCTGGGAAGTCAACGATGTATCCAATCTGCGCAGAGATTTGGTCGAACAGTTGCAGCAGCTAATGATGGTCGCGTTCAATACCGCGCGCGAGGGAAACCGCGCAGCGCTACCGATGCTGGATCGCGAATTCTGCGAGTTCTGCCGTTAATTCCACCAGCCGTGCCACATAGACCGGACTGCCGATTACGGATTACTTGAGTGCAATCGTTTGCTGCAAAGGGATCAGAACATTTTCGACAACGTAGGAATCCACCATCTCGGTGCAGATCTTGGCCAATCGCGCTAGTTCGACCGCATAATTTTCTTCGCTACGCAGGCTATCAAAACGTCGCACAATTACATATACGCTCAGTTGGTCTTCGGAAAATTCTCCAGTGCGCACTTGATAGGCGTTATTGCGAGTCTCAAACTCCAGTCGGCATTGAGTTCGACAATCATCGTCCAATGACAACTGGATCGACGGTTCGTAACCCAGGATCGAGGCGCCTGGAAACTCACTCATTCGCTCCAGCGCCGGGACCATTCCCAGGGCCTCGGCCAGCAATTCATTTTGGTTGCCTCGGTAGTTGTAGTGAAAGCCCATAGCGAAATTAAGCGATTCACAGTCCAAATGGCTGATCGTTAACGCGTAGGGCATCAGCTCGAGAATTGACTGGTGCTGTTCTATGGCACTTTCAATCGATGTTGGATTCACCCAACCGCTGCTCAGTCGGCGCGGCTCCACGGAAACCCATCGATGCTGTCCACCTTCTTTGTCTTCTTCTAAGCAGAATTCGCCACGCTCACGGGCGTAGAAATTGGTCATCGAACTAAATCGTTTTTGGACCTGCTCAAAGAAATGAAGCACCGATTCTCGGCTTTGCGGCAGATCCATTTCCGTATTTAAATGCAAATTGACATGGATATCGTCACAGATCGAATTGTAATTGTTCATCGAGAACTCCTCACATGCCACACACAGGTCAAAATCAGGCTGCGGAGCTGGTTCTGTTGCAACAAGGGCTACAATGCTTGAATATGTATGATCAGCCCGGGAGTGCAAATTCCTTTTGAGCGCGAAACATTTTCCGGCTCAGTGAAGTATAGCGCTCGGGTTGGTAAAGTGTCAAAGAGGTATCTGGCTTCCCTTCGTCAATGTACGGCAAGTTGATATGCAATAATGATTACAACAAAGATTCAGGTCATCGCCACACCGCTAGGAAACCTGGTGGCGAAATGGACAAAACAGGGACTTTTTTCAGTCCAATTTCAGAATACTCCCGATGATCCGATAAAATCGGCCGGTCAGGCCGACCTCTCTCAGAGTAGTTGCCCGCCGGAAAAAACCTTAAAAAAGTTTGAGAAATCTGTCACCAAGTATTTCTCCACTGCGAAATTCGACTGGGATTTGGCGGGCCTCGATTGGACAGATGTTCCGCCATTTCATCGGCGAGTCCTTAAGGCTTGCTCGGAAATTGACTCTGGCATTACCGTGACTTATGGAGAGCTTGCGCGGCGAAGTGGTAGTCCGCTGGCGGCTCGCGCGGTCGGCCAAGCGATGGCAAGAAATCGTTGGCCATTGTTGATACCATGCCATCGAGTCGTTGGCTGCAGCGGCAAATTGACGGGCTACTCAGGCACTGGCGGCCTACTAACTAAGGCTCGCTTGTTGCAGCATGAACGTGGCGAACTCATTGGCCAACAGATCGCAGCACGTCGATAACACGATCAATTTCTGCATCGGTCAGTTCGGGGAACATTGGCAACGATAGGACTTCGCGACAAACGTGTTCGGTTACCGGCAGATCCCCGGCTGAGTATCCCAGCCACTGGAACGCTGGCATCAAGTGCACTGGATTCGGGTAATGTACACCGGTGAGAATTCCATGCTCTTTTAATCGTTCAATCCACCGCGAACGTTGTTGGACACGGGCAACGTACAAGTGCCAAGCATGCGTGCCGCTTGACGGAATGGCTGGCAAAGTTAGCGCCGAGCTAACCAATTCCGTGCAATAGCGAGCTGCGATTTCCGTTCGTCGCCGCAAGTCACTACGCAAGTAGCGCAATCGCACGCGCAAGATGGCCGCTTGCAATTCGTCCAACCTACAATTCAGCCCTTCGCAATAAGCAATGCGATCCTCGCGAAAACCGTATCTGGCAATTTGTCGTATCTTCGTCGCCAGTTCTTCATCCTGAGTGACGCACAATCCGCCATCGCCAAACGCACCGAGATTCTTCGTCGGATAGAAGGAAAAACAGCCGATCGTCCCCAATGTTCCCGCGTGACGACCAGCAACATAAGTTCCGTGGGCCTGCGCACAGTCCTCAATCACCGGAATATTCCGCGCGCCAGCGATATTAATAATCTCCTCAATCGGAGCCGGAAATCCGTAGAGATGAATTGGGATAATACACCGGGTCCGATCAGTCATCGCACCTATCAGCCGACCAGGATCGATTTGTAAACTGTTTCGATCGACGTCGATAAACTTGGGAACAGCCCCAACAGCGCGAATGGCGGCGATAGTAGGAACTGGACCGTTGGCCACGGTGATTACTTCGTCACCGGAAGTAACCTTGAGTGCGCGCAGCGCCACGATCAATGCGTCCGTACCGCTGGAAACACCGATCGCAAATCTCGATGCAACGAACTGGGCGAATTCGTTTTCAAATTCCGCAACTTCCGGACCAAGAATCAAGGTCCCCGAGTTCAAGACTCGATCGATCGCCGCTCGAATTTCGTCGGCATGTTTGTTCCACGCGCGAAGATAAGTAAACGCAGGAATCTCGGACTGTGCGCTTGTAATTCTTGAATTCATGACCAATACGCCGTCCTGGCTTGAAAGAACTCGACCGTTTCTCTTAAGCCTTCGTCCAGCCCAATGCGAGGTTGCCATTGGGTGGCTTGAGAGAATTTGGAGTAGTCCCCATAGTAGTCGCCGATATCGATGGCTTGGCGAGATGGAGGAAACGGCACGCATTGGAATTCGAAGGGCAAAATCTGGTGTAAGACTTGGACGAACTCCAACAAGCTGTAATGTTGATGATGTCCCAAATTAAAGCACTCGCCACGAGCGTTTGTGGTCGCGGCGGCCAGAATCAACGCGCGACAAACATCGTCCACATGGTTAAAGTCTCGGCGCTGGTTGCCCGTTCCAAAAATCTGAATTGGCTTCCCAGCTAGCACTTGTTTCAAGAAGACACCCACAAATCCTTTCTGCGAATTCTTCAAGTCCATGTGCGGACCATAGGTATTCGTCAACCGCAAGCACACTGTATGCATGTCGTAGACTTGCGAATACAACGTAAAATACATTTCCGCGGCCAGTTTGTTGATTCCATTCACGTCGGCAGGTGAGTAGGGATGTGCTTCGGTAACCGGCAGGAATTTTGGTTTGCCATAAATTTGGCGAGTGCCTGCCAGCACCAACCGCACTCGCGGATTTTCGGCGCGACAACAGTCAAGCAAAGAAAGTTGACTACGGCAATTGATGTCCAGGTCGGTCAACGGATCGGTCATACTGTCGATATGGCTGACTTGACCAGCCAAGCTAAAAATCACATCTTGCCCTCGAACCAGATACTTCAAACTGTGCATGTCGCGCACGTCGGAAAAGTTCAAATGCACTGATGCTCGAATCTCAGCAATATTGTCGAGTGTTGCTCCGTAGCTGGGAATCATCGAATCCAGCAGCGTTACTCGCGATCCCAGACGTACCAGATGCTTGGCCAGATTGCTGCCAATGAACCCCAGTCCGCCGGTAATCAGCACATGCGCATCGTGAAACCAGTCACTCATCCGTCCGGTCCTTCGAAGTGCAATAGCGCACGATGTATTGCGGCATTCCGTTGCCAGCTAAGAAGACTCGTCCCACGTATTCTCCTATCGTCCCCAACACAATTAACTGAACACCCGAGAACAATACGATGCACGCCAAAACGGTCGGAATACCGATCGTCACCGAAGGAGTAATCCACAGCTTGTCGATCAAAATCATCAGCAACCACACGACGCTAGAGGCTGACGTTACAAACCCCAACACAACACTCAGCCTCAGCGGCAATATGGAAAAACCCAAGAACATATTCAACCACAATCGCAACAATCGTCGCAACGTATAATTGGACTTGCCTGCACATCGATGGTCGTGCCTGACATCAATCTGCCCCATGCGGTTAGTCGTTCGACAGATCAGGCCGTCGATGTAAGGATAAGGCCCCTGGTACTTAACGATCTGATCGATCAAGAAACGGTTGGCCACTTTGAAACTCGAAAGATACAACCCCTTGGGTTTGCGCAACATTACGTTGGCCATGCGATCGTTGAACCAACTGCCCAGTTGCTGAAATAGTGAGTGCTTGCGCTCGATGTATCGACCATAAACCACATCCAGTTGTTTGCTTTCCAATTCCGCCAACATGCGAGGAACTTCCTCGGGAGGATTTTGAGCATCATCATCAAGCACCGCGACGTATTTCCCTTGCGTTAGAGCCATTCCCGCCAATACCGCATTGTGCTCGCCGAAGTTTCGCGAAAGTTGCAACAAAACGACTCGACCAGAATACCGCTCCACCAACTCTTTGCACTCGGCTTCACTGTTGTCTTCTGATCCGTCATTTACAAGTACGACTTCAACAATCTCTTGGTCTCCTAGCACTCGCAGTGACCGCTCGACCACATGTCCTATGCTCGCCGCTCCGTTGAAGACCGGTATGACGATGGACAGCTTCGGTCGCGGGGCGCTGCAGGCGACTTGATTCATGGTCGAATGCCTCCGACTTGCTCAACCATCGTGTCTGTCGGAATCGCCGCAGGTGCTGTGCCTTCGCGTACGGCCTCGGCAAGCGAGTCGTCGCCCCGCGCTGGATCCTTCGTACACCGAAACGCTACATAGTCCATAACGCCGCTGCGCAGTAATTCAGTTGAGTTCACTGTAAAGGATCGAGTGAGAATATCGCGGTAACCCTCCGGAGCGCGAATATGTTCCCCCAGATCCAATCGGTGAATCGTGGAGCCAATTAGATTCCACCGGTTCGTCGTGGGAATGTCCTCGCAAACCAGCAGTTTTCCACCAGGTGTCAGCACACGCTGCACTTCGCGGCAAACTCGAAGAGCTAAATCGTCGTCTAAATGGTGCAACACACCAGAAATCATCGCTGCACCGAAGGTGGCATCACCGAAATCCAATTGGGTCGCATCCATAACCTGAAATGTGTGCTTAGGACAACGTCGCTTACATCGATCGACATAGGCTGGCGAGATATCGACGCCGGTATATTTGTCTGCAGAAAAACAGGTCGCATAGATTCCCGTACCACAACCGATGTCCAACACTTGAACGGTTAGTTGGCCAATACTGCTGTGAATCAGTTTGCGGTGATTGGCATACCCGCCTTCAAGAATCCAGCGCAAGCCATCAAATGCGACAGGCGACTGGGCCAGTAACCTCACCAATGTACGCATCATCTCTGAACTAGCTCTTGGTCGGGATGCACACTCGGAAAAACTTCCATGTTATCGCGCTGCAAAACCAAAAGGTATTCCGTGCTCATAGTGGCCCAAGATTGCCAACGCAATCGTCGAACTTCTGTCCAGCCCGGTCGTGGACCAACGGCAATACACTGGTGCGCGAATCCAGACCACCAACTCGATGAATCGCCAGGCCGAGCGTGCGTTTCGGGATCTTCGCTCATCCGTAACCATGCATTGACATCTCTGCCGCCATCGATGTGCCAAGGCTGGACTCCGGTATTCAATTGCTGGGTTACGTAGGTCCAGCGAGCATTGTTCCAGGCCAACAAATCGTGCGTAAACAAAACGGAGATCGTCAGAAAAGCTGCGGTAGTTACCCCAGCCCACGTCAAACTCGAGCGCTCAACCACCCAGCGCTGATGCGCTGCCAATAAGATCAACCAACCCAAAATCGGTGGAAACAAAAACAACCAATAGCGATCCATCAGCGGTTCAACGAACAGCAACACCGCAATGCTTGAAGCACCAACCATCATCAGCGCGGCACAGGCCACTGCTAATCGAGCATCAGAATCTTCCGTGTTGCCTTCTCGCAATTGTTGATACCAGTTTGCCAAAGTCCACGTTCCCCAGAATGCCAAACATGCAAAAGTAAAGATTGCAAGCAGCGTCAACAGCATCCAAATAGTTGTTGGCCAAGCAACGCCACCCAACGTCCCCCATCGCCCAGGCTCATCCATGTCGCTCATGAAAATCGGACCGAAGTGCCCATTCTGAATAAACGTACCAGTTGCGCTGGTGATCGACGCTCGACCAAAAGTGCCCACAAACGGAATCAGCAGACCGGCAAGCGTCAACGCAAAAGCGCACCAACAGCAGCGACGAATCTTCATCGAGGTTGTGCTGCCAACGGTAACCATCTTGGTCCACAAGATTGGCAACGCCGGAACGCACAGCCAACCTGCCATCAGCGAAAATCCATAACCACCGATCAACATTGACTTTAATCGATCCGTTCCCAGTGGATCGGGAGCGACATCATCTAGACGAGCAGAACTCGAGTGAATTACACATCCGGATTCAAGTAGCGCGATCGAAACAACTGCAATTCCCAAGCTTGCGAGCAATCCGACCGCAGGCCGCTGAGCAGCAAGTCGTGTTTGGTACCGATTCACGACTCGGCTGCTAACCCAGCGCTTGACGCTGGAGTTACTGAACAGCAGTATGCTAAACAACGGAATCGTTAAGACCATGACATTAGTTTGGCGAATCCACACTCCCCAGGCGATGGCCACCGATGCTGCCACCAAGCAAGTTAGTTTCTCTTTAACTAGTCCAACGATCATCAGGCAACATGCAATCGAAACCCACGCGGTTGCTGGCCCGTCAGTCATAAACGTAAACGCATGCCCAAAATAAAGTGGGCACGCCGCTATTGCTAATGCTAGCAAGAGACTCCATGAACGATGCGCTCCCAAAACGCGACTTGCGCTGTAAATCGCCAGGGCACCGAGTAACTGTTGCACTAAACAGACTACGAAGAGATTCTGGTAGGAAAAACCGACCATTCCGCACCATAGCGCTGCTGGTATGATGTGCCCTACCGAACTGGCCGTTAACTGTCCGTATTGTTTGACGAGTTGCAAACGACCGTCATCAGCGAAGAACTGCACTGGTCGACCATAAAATGGATCATCGTTTTGCGGCCACGCGTTGATGCCGCTAAATAACCACCACGCGAGAATGAACGGTATCGCAATGACGATACCATCCAAAACAAAACCAAGTCCAGAAACTTCTACCCGAGCGAACGCCGAGCCAAATCTCGAAAAACTGACTGGTCGCTCATCTACGCGGCTCATCACACGTGACTCATGTACAGGTAACTAATTACCAATATGAAGTAACACTCGATAATCGACGCAATTGGATAGTGAATCACCGCAATTCGGTTCACACAGCAATCGGAATCTGGTTATTTGACTAATTTGGAATGCAACAGCTTAGTAATAATAGCGTATTGCAAGAAGCTTAGATAATCCAGAGATGGTTCGGCAGATACGCCGCAGAATCATCGATTCCCGGTCGCGTAAATAGAATATGGCGACTGGAATACACCAGTCGCCTTGGTTGGTTTCATCGTAACTTGGCGAAAGCCAAACTCACCAGGGTGCGCGAACGCTGTAAACTCCAGATTGGTCGGTATGACTTGGCCAGACGGGCGTTCCGTAGAAAGCTCCTCCGCTGGAAGGCATTCCGCCTCTTCCATATTGGTGGTAAATAGGAGTCATTAAGTTCTGGGACACTCCCCACGAGTAATGCTGTTGCATCCCAGAATTAGGTGGCACAACGACAGCGGTAGGCTGGCCGTATGGCAAATAATAATGCTGGCCATGCCATGGCCGACTCGCTGCAAAGCCGCGAGCCCAATTATTGCCAAGCGTATATAAACCGCCCACGCGAGGATGTTGGGCTTGCACGACCGAATTTTGGCAAATGAACGTCGCCAAGATTACGGTCACTAGTAAAGCATTTTTCATATTCAGTTTCCCGGCAAATTAGGCTATTGCGCCCAATGCACTCTAGCCTGTTGTGTTTAAGTGCAATACCGTTCAACGAACGTGGGATAAGCTTCCAGCTTGTCAACCTGTAGCGGAGTTTCGCCATTGCTTGCACAAGATATTGACAAGCTGGAAGCTTATCCCAAGTTCGTTGAACGGTATTGTGTTTAAGTGACGTCGTTTAGGGTCGAGGCAATTGAATCGCTTTCCAAAGGTAGCTGCCCGCCGTGCGCACCGGTGGCGAGTAATAATGAACCCGCGTCCGGTTCAATCCACGTGTATTGTCATAATAGTTGTGAAAGCGATCGGTGTGTCGGTAGGTCATCTCGTGTGGATAAAACGGCTGGTAAGTGTAATACGTATGGCCCACATTTGGCGGCACGGGAACTGGTGCAACATACATTCCAGCCGTCGCCTGATTGGCAGAACCGTGCGTGTAATAGTTGCCAAACAGATCGTGCCCAGTGGTGTAAGCACCTACTTGCGCGAAGCCGATGTTGGCCACGCACGCCGCAACCGCAAATGCAGCACTCGCTAACAGTTTTCGTAATCCAAATTGCATGAGTATTTTTCTCCATCCCTGGCTGGCGTCCAACTGATCGTACTCCGTAGTGGAATCTACCACTTTGGATTGCCGCCGGAGCCTTCCATGGTTCACTGCACGGCAGAAACAAACGCGAGTCGTCGTTTCAATTGCTAGATTCGGAGATATTCTTTCCAACAAAGCAAAGAAAACTTTGGCCCCGCCTCAGCTTAGCCGATCACCAATTTCACCCTAAGCCGGATCAATGTTACTTCGCTTACGAATAGAAAAGTTACCCCAGTTCGCCTGGATTCCCTGAAAACCCGACCTGGGAAAGTCGCTGAATGTCGTTATATTCGAGCCCCAATCAATTTTAGAAGTAAAACAAAAGGGACGTTACAAGGCATTCAGCATTCGAAATCTGTTATTGGGTGCACGAAGCGCGCGTTTCGGGCAATTGGTCTGGTGAGTTATTAAGCGCAAAACCGTTCAACGAACGTGGGATAAGCTTCCAGCTTGTCAACCTGTAGCGGAGTTTCGCCATTGCTTGCACAAGATATTGACAAGCTGGAAGCTTATCCCACGTTCGTTGAACGGTATTGTTATTAAGCGCAAAACGCCAGTTTCACGCCCACAGTGTTTGGCAGTTTCTCGAACGCACTAATGGAGTTACACATTCGCTCATGACGACCGCAGCAGAAAGTACAGCCCCAGATTCGACCTCAAAGCGAGTTACCGGCCCGCGTCGGTCGAATGCCGAGGCGATGGCCAAAAAACAACGTGATATTTCTGTCAGCGAGTTTTTCGCCAAGAACAAACATCTTCTAGGCTTCGACAACCCGCGCAAGGCACTCTTGACGACCGTCAAAGAAGCGGTCGATAACTCGCTGGATGCCTGCGAAGAAGCCGGCATAGTTCCAGAACTGTGGGTGCGCATCGACCAACCTCAACCTGGGCGTTTTCGTGTTTCTGTTCAAGATAATGGCCCGGGAATCGTCAAGAAACAGATCCCCTTGATATTCGGCAAACTGCTATATGGCAGCAAATTTCATCGCTTGCGTATGAGTCGCGGCCAGCAAGGCATCGGCATCAGCGCGGCCGGTATGAATGGCATGCTCACCACGGGCAAGCCGATGCAAATTTTGTCGAAAACATCGTCGAAATCACCGCTACATTATTTCTTGCTGCAAGTGGATACGAAGAAAAACGCCCCCGAGATCATCAACGGCAAAGGGGAAGGCATCGATATCCAATCCGGGCCAAAAGGATTGGTGTACATTCGCGAAAACAAGATCGACTGGGAGTCGCATTATCCAGCGTCTGAGGGCACCGAACCACACGAAGTGGAATCTGGGACTCGAGTTACGATCGAACTGACCGCCGTCTACAAACGTGGCCGCGGTAGCGTGGATGAATACTTGGAACAAACCGCGATTGCCAATCCGCATGTTACTATTCACTGGCAAGATCCCGATGCCAATTCGCGTTCGATTCAGCGCAGCACAATGGAACTGCCTCGCGAAGCCAAAGAAATCAAACCCCATCCCTATGGATTGGAATTGGGTCGCCTAGTAACCATGCTCGGTGACGATCGCAAGAGTACTCTGTCGGCCTTTCTCTGCAACAACTTTTCTTGTGTGACGCCCGCAGTGGCTCGCAAAGTTTGCGAAGTCGCCAAGCTTTCGCCACGCGCGTCGGCATTGAAAGTCGGTCAAAGTGAGGCGGAACGATTGTTCAATTCACTTCAGGAAACTCGCATTCGCCCGCCGTCGACCGATTGCATCGTGCCCATCGGCCAGGAGTTGCTGTTGCAGGGACTCAAATCGATCGTGCCCGGTGAATACCACGATGCGCTTACTCGTCCACCTACCGTCTATCGAGGCTCGCCCTTTCAAATCGAAGTAGCGCTGGCCTATGGCGGTTCCACCACGACCGCGAAAGTGACGCGCGATGAGTTGATTGAGTTAATTCAGTCGTCCGACGCACGCACGCTGCGCAAGTTCTTAATCGATACCTTCAGCGGTGTCGGCAGTGACGCAGCCGACAAAATCATCGAGGAATCTGCGCTGCCGACTCGCTGCAGTCCGCAAAAGCTGAAGAAGCCCGAACTCGATAAACTGCATGAAGCCCTGCGTTCGGTGAACACCGCCGATGGCCAGACGATGCAAATCTATCGCTTCGCCAATCGAGTCCCATTGCAATTTCAGCCAGGTGCCTGCGCGATCACTCAAGCCATCCTGAACATGAATTGGCGCGCCTATGGACTAAGCCAATCGCGAGGCTCGGTCCCCAACGGACCGATCACTTTGATCGTACATATGGCAAGCGTATGGGTGCCGTTTACCAGCGAATCTAAAGAGGCCGTAGCGGCCTACCCGGAAATCGAAAAAGAACTGCGACTGGCGCTACAGAACATCGGCCGGAATTTGGCCGCATTTTTGCGCAAGAGGCAAGCCATCCAAGCTCAAGGGAATCGCCGCAGCGTCTTCCTGCGGTACCTGCGTGAAGTCGCAGAGGCTGTCGGCACAATTAACAAGATCGACTCACAACCGGTGTACGAGAAACTGCTGTTCGTGGCCAAAAAGAAAACCTCGGTCGCGGATATGCAACTGGATGAATTTGGAAACGAGATCGTCGAATCTGAAACAGAGGCGAAGTAAATGGCTAAGAAAGCGAAACGCGGTCCGGAGGAAACGGCGCCCGAACTCGAACTCACCGGCCGCGATGTCGACACGATGGATCGATTGCAAACGCTGGCCCGACGTGTGATCGAGTCCGCAGAAAAGCACCGCGATCCGCATCTGGATGTCCCCTCACGCAGTTTATCGAACGCTCATTTCAACCGCAAAAAACGGTTTATCGAAATGGGTGATCGCACCAATCGCCGCGAATTGTTCAACCTCAATCAAGCGCGAATGTACATGCAAACGATGCTCGCCGGTAGCGGTTGCAGCCGCCTGCTGCGCCAAGGAAAATCGACCAGCATCCGTGGTCTGTACTACATGCTCAAACATACTATCGAGGGTACTAAGGAAGAAACTTTCGACGACCAGGCCGAATCGGATGCCGTCATCGAAGACTTGGAAGTGCTCGCTGGCGCGCTGCGAGAAGAGCTCCATCTGTACGCCCAAACTCGTGGTTCGTTGGTCGGCACCATCACCTTCGAAGACAGCGGCGATACGATCGACGCCAGTCGTATGGGATCGGGCGGATACTCTATTCCCAGCATTGTGGAACCTGAAATCATCAAGTTCAAAAAATGTGATGCCAAATTCATTCTGCACGTCGAAAAGGATACCGTTTGGCAACGCTTCAACCAGGACAAGTTCTGGCAAAAGCACAAATGTATTCTCACGCACGGCAGCGGCCAGCCTCCACGTGGTGTTCGACGCTTGCTGTATCGCATGCACAACGAGTTAAAACTGCCACTTTACTGCCTGCTCGATAACGACCCGTGGGGATACTACATCTACAGCGTGCTCAAGCAAGGTTCGATCAATCTCGCATTCGAGAGCCAGCGCATGGCCATTCCCGCAGCTCGCTACCTCGGCCTGCGCAGCATCGATTTCGATCGCTGCGAACTGAAGCCCAACGTCACGATTAAACTCAACGATCAAGATCGCAAACGAGCGCAGCAAATCGCTAAATACCCCTGGTTCGCAGACAAAAAACCCTGGCAAGCCGAAATCAAAAAGATGATGGACAACGGCTTCAAATTAGAAGTGGAATCGCTGATCAGCAAAGATATTTCCTACGTCACTGAAGTCTACGTCCCCGACCGACTCAGGCAAGGCGATTTTCTCGATTGAAAAAGTTACGTGAGCTTTCACTGCGCGGCATCCACACGGTGCTGCACTAGATAACTCCGCGAGATATTCTGTACACGATTAATCGGCAACATTGCAAATTACGTTTAGTGCGATGTATCCGATGTCAATCATGTCATTGCGCAGTACTGGCTCGCTAATATCGATTGAGGCAATCGCTATCTGCCGCTCGCCTTAGCCCGGATTATTCATGCCGAGGTGAACGTAGTGGTGGATTGTTTCGTACAAGTTGTTAGCTAACAACGACTTTCAACGAAACAAGGAAGCCAAGGATGTGTTTGCAGTCTGCGCA
>SYJV01000098.1 GCA_005798335.1 Planctomycetaceae bacterium
CGAACGCATGTGGACAGCGATTGCCACTTGTAAGAAACAAGAACGCAACTTCTTCACCTATTTGCACGATTCCATCGCCGCTCACCTCAATCAGCAACCAAATCCCAGCTTGCTCTCTAAATAACTCCGTGAACGGTTACGAAAAAACTGCCCACCGCTGTTGTCGCGTTGCGACCTAGTCGTTGACTGTTCTGTTGAACTCCAGCCTTCGTATGCCATTCAATCGAAGTATTCACGACCGAAACAACGTGATTTGGTCCTGCAGCGCCAATTGGATCCGGCGGAATATGGAGCAACCCGCTGTTGGTTCCATCTTCACCAAAGTTGATTCCCTCGATGGTGCTGTCCGCGCCCGGTGCATTGGGTCCATCCCCAGGCGGCGAAAATGTACCGATGATCTGCTGTTGAGCGAACTCGTGGTGCAGTGCAACTGTAGGTTCATGAGTCATGGATAACAGCCGACGTGACTCCAAAAGCTCTATTCCTAAATTCAAGATGCGATATGTGTGCTGGCCACTCGATTTGCCAAGCAGGTTCCAAAGCGATTTTCGCAATGAGATTCGTTTCTGTTTTGAATTAGTCCGGTGAGATCGTTTGGTAGGGTTCATGGTATCAATCAACTCACTTCTGAGGCGACCGCCAAAAAAACGCTGGGTGCAGATTATCGTAGTAGAATCGGCACACCTCCTACGATCAACTTATTTCTCCAACTTTCAGAAAATGCTGACTTTCCCGCGCCAAACAAAACAGGCTGGGGCAAGCCACAGCGCGGCATTCGTGCACATCGCGATTAACAGACGGGCAAGCGTACTCGAGAGGGCCCGCAATTGAGATGGCAATTTGTGCGTCAGTCCATAATCCGGAACCTATTTCCGAACGAATCCGTGGCGCTAAGAACTACTTTGCCCATTTAGATTAGACGGTCAATGAAAGAAGCCGCATCATATAACATGCTGCGGCCTGTCGGTTAGTAAGTTTTTGCCAACTGCTCTTAGATGAGCTAATCTATGGAGGACTTCCCAATCAACAACGTGAATCGCATTGAGAGTATGAGCCGCTTATCCATAAACCGTTTATTCTAGAACCAATCATGAAGCAACTCCTCAATCTCCTCTGCATGCTTTGCTATTTTGCCCTGTGCTCCACGCTCCAAGCGGCCCGGCCCAATGTCCTTTGGTTCGTCGTCGACGACATGTCCGCGAATTTCTCCTGCTACGGCGAGAGGCTGATCGAATCTCCGCATGTGGATCGACTCGCACGTGAAGGAACACGCTTTGCGAACGCGTTCGTCACAGCACCGGTGTGTTCGCCGTGTCGTTCGGCGCTGATCACAGGCACGTATCAGACGAGCATCGGTGCGCATCATCACCGTAGCGGGCGCGGCGTAGAGAAGATCCATCTCCCGGAAGGCGTGAGACCGGTTCCAGCCTTGTTTCAAAAAGCGGGCTACTTCACTTGCATCGGCTCTGGACTGCCCAACGAAACACGAAAGGGCAAAAAGGCCTCAAAAGGTGTTGGAGTTGGCCTGGGTAAGACGGACTACAATTTTGAGTGGGACGTAAATATTTACGATTCGCACGACTGGGCAGGAAGAAAACCAGATCAGCCCTTTTTCATGCAAGTCCAGCTTGCCGGTGGCAAACTGCGTGGTGGCACCGATGCCTCGGCCACGAAGCTGCTCGAAAATGCGGCGAAGCAGTTTGGCTCGGCCACCGACCCCGAGAAAGTCACGCTGCCACCTTACTATCCACGTGATCCAGTACTGCTGCGCGATTGGGCTGCGTTTCTCGATGCTGTGCGTCTCACGGACGCGCATGTTGGCAGGGTCATCGCACGCTTGGAGCAGGAGGGACAACTTGAGAACACCTTGATCGTATTTATGACCGACCATGGCATCAGTCACGCGCGCGGTAAACAATTCCTATACAACGAAGGCACACATATCCCGTTCGTCGTGCGCGGCCCGGGAATTGAGAAGGGGAAAGTGCGCACGGATTTAATCGAGCACATCGATGTGGCAGCGATTTCGCTGGCCGCCGCAGGGATTGAAATTCCCCAGTCGATGCAGGCCAGGAATGTCTTCGCGTCGGACTGCCAACCGCGTACGCACATCTTCGCCGCGCGCGACCGCTGCGACGAGACCGTTGAGCGTCTTCGCAGTGTGCGTACGGATCGGTTTCTCTACATCCGCAATTTTCTCCCACAGCGTCCGCACCTCCAGCCGAACGCCTACAAGGACGGCAAGACCATCGTCGAGACCTTACGCAATTTGCATGAGGCGGACAAGCTCGATCCGCTAGCGGTAAAGCTTCTGTTCAGCCCGACGCGCCCAGCCGAGGAACTCTACGAATGGACCGCCGACCGTTGGCAAGTGATCAATCTCGCCACAGATCCCGCCCACCAAATCACGCTGGAATCCATGCGAGCGAGACTGAACCAGTGGATGCAGGAGACTAACGACCAAGGCCTCGAATCTGAGTCTCGCTACGACAGCGACATGCGAGCCTACCTTGACAAAGGCAATCTCGCAGTGGAAAAGAACATTGCATTGATGAAGCAGTGGGCGAAAAACGGCAAATGAAAACGAACGCCTTGGTATAGGAATTGAGAATTTGGAACGTGGAACTAGATGCCACGAAACCCTTCGTTGGAAAGCAACGCAACGGGCCATCGGCTAGCGTTTTTGAAACAAGTCACTGGTCACCACTGCAGTAATTAGATCGATGAAGCGGTAATCGTGATCCCTGATGCTAGCGACAATCTGATCTATGGCCGGACGATCGACCGCCTCGATGCGTCTTCCCAGCGCATGGCTCAGCAATCGACTAGTCACCGTGCGAACAAAGAACTCTTTTCTCTTGAGCAA